>VAYD01000300.1 GCA_005883905.1 Actinomycetota bacterium | reverse complement strand
GCAGCGACGCGACGAGCTGTGTGGCGGCCTCGCTGTAGAACGCGCCGCCGCGGCGCTCGAGCAGCGCGGGCTTGGTGTCGACTGACGGGTCGCGGTACAGCTCGAGCAGCGAGCGCTCGATGTCCATGACCTCCTGCGCGCGCGGCGTCGCGTGGCGCTGGTGCTCGAGCACCTCGTCGTGGAGGTAGAAGTAGCGCAGGTAGTACGACGGCACGACGCCCAGGCGCTCGACGATCTCCGGGGCCATCGCGCTCTGCGCGGCGAGGTCATCGACGTGGTCGGCGATCAGCGCGCCGAGCACGTCCGCCCCGTCGACGCGCGCCGCTCGCACCCAGGTCAGGTGGTTCAGCCCGACCTGATCCACGAGCACACGCGCCGGCTCGACGCCGAGCAGCCGCGCGAACAGCCGCTGGAACCCGATCGCGACGTTGCACAGCCCGACTGCTCGGTGCCCGGCGTCAAGGAGGGCGCGCGTCACGATCCCGACCGGGTTGGTGAAGTCGACGATCCACGCGCCGTCGGCGGCCCGCGCCCGCACCTCATCGGCGATCTCCAGCACCACTGGGACCGTGCGCAGCGCCTTCGCCAGGCCGCCGGCGCCGGTGGTCTCCTGGCCGATGCATCCGCACGCGAGCGGCGCGGTCTCGTCCGCGAGCCGCGCCTCCTGTCCGCCGACGCGGATCTGGATGAGCACGAAGTCGGCGCCGTCGAGCGCCCGGCCGAGATCGTCCGTCACGTCGATGCAGCCGCTGAACCGGTCGCGAGCCAGCATGCGGCGCGCCATCGCACCGACGACATCGCGCCGCGTGGCGTCGATGTCGTGGAGCGCGAGCTCGTCGACCCCGAGCGGCGACAGCCCCGAGACGAGCTCGGGCGTGTACGTCGAGCCTGCGCCGACGACCGCGACCTTCATCCCTTCACCCCCGTCAGCGTCACGCCCTCGACGAACGCCTTCTGTGCGGCGAAGAACAGCGCGATCACCGGCAGCATCACGAGCAGTGTCGCCGCCATCGTCACGTTCCACTCGACCTGGTGCAGGGAGCGGAAGTTCGCCAGCCCGACCGACAGCGTCCAGTGCGCATCGTTCTCGCCGGTATAGAGCAGCGGTCCGAAGAAGTCATTCCAGGCGTACAGGAACGAGAACAGCGCCACTGCGGCGATCGCCGGCTTCGCCAGCCGCAGCACGACCGTCAGCATGATCCGCAGCTCGCTGCAGCCGTCCACGCGCGCGGCGTCGGAGTACTCCTCCGGGATCGTCATGAAGAACTGGCGCAGCAGGAAGATCGAGAAGGCGTCGCCGAACCAGTTCGGGATGATCAGCGGCCACAGCGTCCCGACCAGGTGCAGCTTCGCGTACATGACGTACAGCGGCACCACGGTCACCTGCGCCGGCAGCATCATCGTCGCCAGGACCAGCACGAACGCGACGTTGCGCCCGCGCCAGCGCAGCCGTGACAGCGCGTAGGCGACGGGAATGCTCGACACGAGCACGCCGATCGTCGACAGCGTCGCGTAGATCATCGTGTTCAGCGAGTAGCGCCACAGCGGCGCCTCGCTGAAGGCGCGCCCGAAGTTCCACTGGAACGGCGACGGCCAGATCTTCGACGACAGCGCCTGGTCGTTCGTCATGAACGAGGTCAGAACGATGAAGAGCAGCGGCGCGAGGAACATGATCGCGGCGGCGATCAGCAGGCTGTGGTCGGCCACCGCGATCAGGAACCGCTTGCGCCGAACCGCGCGCGGCAGCTCGCGGCGCGGCAGCGCGATGGCCGGGGCTTCGAGCACGGTGGCGCTCATGTGCGCGCCGCTCCCTGGTAGTGCACGAACCGCCGCGCGGCCCGCAGGATCGCGATCGTGACGATCAGCGCCGCGCCGAACAGCACGATCGACAGCGCCGCGGCGTAGCCCATGTTGAAGTAGCGGAAGCCCTGCTGGTACAGGAGCACCGGGTACATCAGCGTCGAGTTCTCGGGGTATCCGAGCGTGACTGTGCTGTCACCCGCGTTCGCCGTCCCGGCACCGGCGATCGAGCTTGCGACGTAGGCCTGCGTGAAGTACTGCAGCCCATCGATCACGCCGACGAGCACCGCGAACAGGATCACGGGGCTGATCGACGGCAGCGTCACCCAGCGCAACCGGCGCCACCAGCCTGCGCCGTCGAGCTCGGCGGACTCCAGCAGGTGGCGCGGCACGTCGACGATCGCCGCCAGGAAGATCACCATCGTGTTGCCGACTCCCCAGAGGCCGAGCAGGACCAGCGACGGCTTGGACCACGACGGCGAGTCGAACCACAGCGGGCCGGTGATCCCGAACCAGCCGAGGATCGTGTTGACCGGCCCCGTCGACGGGTTCAGCAGGAACAGGAACCCGAGCGTCGCGGCCACCGGCGGCGTGAGCGCCGGCAGGTAGAAGAGCGTCCGGTAGATGCCGACCCCGCGCCGGGCGCGCGCCACGAGCATCGCGATGCTGCACGCGAGGATCACCTGCAGCGGCACATGAACCAGAGCGTGTTCTTCACCGCCGGCCACACCTGCTTGTCGCCGCCGAACAGGAAGTCGTAGTTGGCGGTGCCGATCCAGCGCGGCGAGCTCAGCAGGTCGTAGTGCGTGAACGACAGGTACGCGCTGTAGACCAGCGGATAGCCGAAGAACACGCCGAAGCCGACGATCCACGGGCTCATCAGCCCCAGGATCAGCAGGCGGCGGCGCCGCTGGGCGCGGCGCCGCGCAGCGGTGTTGCGACGAGGAAGAGCGAGCGCCGCGGCGCTCACGGCGCCTGGCCCGCCGTGGCGTTGGCCATCTGCGCCTCGATCTCCTTGTCGACGTTCTTGAGGCCGTCCTCGAGGTTCGTGACGTGGCCCGACTGCCACTTCTGCAGGAAGGTCTGGAACAGCTCCTGGTTGGCGGCGCCGATGATCGTGATCGGCGTCGTGGAGGTGTTCGGGTTGGTGAAGATCTTCAGGAACGTCTTGAACTGCGGGTTGGCCTTCAGCGCCGGGTCGGCCAGCGACGTCGTCGTCGTGGGCACGTTCTTCAGGCCGTTGGAGAGCTTCGTGAGCGCCCCCGGGTCCGTGGACAGGTACCTGATGAGCTCCCAGGCCTGCGCCTGGTGCTTGGACGTGCGCGGGATGCCGAGCGTGTTGCCCACGACGTAGCCCGAGCCGTAGAGCTCGGGGTGGGCGTCGTCGACCGGCATGGGCGCCGTCCCGTAGTCGAGCTCGGGATGCTCCTTGGAGATGAACGCCGTGCGGTACTCGCCGTCGATGTTCATGGCGACCTTGCCGGTCTCGAAGGCGTTGGACGCGGTCCACTCGTCGCCGGCGCGCGCCTTGAAGCGCTGCAGGTTGTCGAAGCCGTAGTAGTCGACGAGCGCCTTCTGCCAGCGCAGCATCCGCGCCCAACCGGGGTCGGTGCCGAGGATCGACTTGCCGCTCGCGTCGGTCCACTTCGCGCCGAAGCTCGGGGCGGCGTGGGCGTGGACCATCTCGTACCAGCCGAACGTCGGGTTGAAGCCGACGACCTTCAGCGAGCCGTCGGGGTTGCGCTGCGTGAGCTTCTTGGCGTCGGCCGTCAGCTCGGACGTCGTCTTCGGCGGGGATGTGATGCCGGCCTGCCGGAAGAGCTTCTTGTTGTAGTAGAGGCCGTACACGTCGGCGAGCGCCGGCATCGCGCAGCGCTTGCCGTTGAACTCCGAGAACGCGCGCACCGGCGCGGGGAGCTGGCTCAGGTCGACCTTGTCGCGCTCGATGTACGGCTTGAGGTCGATCCAGGCGCCGGCCCCGCAGTAGTTGCCGAGGTAGTCGGTCTGGAAGGAGAGCGCGACGTCCGGGCCATTGCCGCCGCGGATCGCCTGGACGATCTTGTCGTCGTTGATCCCGCCGACGCTCTTGACCTTGATGTTCGGGTGCGCCGCCGTGAAGTCCTTGAGGACCGAGTCGAACACGCCCTTCTCACGGCTGGTGTAGCCGCTCCAGAAGGTGATCGTCACGGGCTTGCCGTTGTCGGCCTGCGCGGCCGAGGCGGGCGAGCCGGAGCTGTTGGAGCCGCTCGAGCCGCCGCAGGCCGTGAGGCCCACCGTCGCCGCCAGGGCCACCGTCGAGCCGAGAAGCGTTCTCATCTGTCCTCACCTTTGTGGTTAGAGAACTTTACGAGCGTGACGCTACTCCTGCGCATTCGCCGAAGTCAAGTGCTTGATCCCGTTAGAGTTCCTTCTCAGATGGCGCGACAACCCTTCCTGAAGCATTTGAACGAGCGTGCCGTGCTCGACACGATCCGCGCGGGCGCACCGATCTCGCGCGCCCAGATCAGCCGCAGCGCGGGGATCTCGAAGCCGACGGCGTCCGCGGCGCTGACGTCGCTGCTCGACGCCGGGCTCGTGCGCGAGACGGATGCCGCCGGCGACGGGCCGACCTACGGCGCCGTGTTCTTCGAGCCGGTGCCCGAGGCCGCGTTGGTGCTCGGCCTCGACCTCGGCACCCGCTTCCTGCGCGGCGCCATCTGCGACCTCGCCGGCAGCGTCCGTGCACGCCAGGACGTCGAGCTGCCACGCGCGGAGGCGGGCGAGGTGCTGGACCGCATGGCCGACCTGACCGCCGCGCTGGTGGAGGCCACGGGCCTCCCCCGCGAGCGCGTCGACAGCGCGGTCGTCGGCGTTCCCGGGGCGGTGGCCCCGGATGGGCGCGTGCTGCTGGCGGAGAACATCCATGGCCTCGAGGACCTCGACGTTGCGGCGGAGGCCGAGCGCGTGCTCGGGATGCCCGTGACCGTCGAGAACGACGTGAACCTCGCGGCGCTCGGCGAGCGCTGGCGCGGCGTCGGTCGCGGCGTCGACGACTTCGTGTTCGTGTCGGTCGGGACGGGGCTCGGCGCGGGGCTCGTGCTGGGCGGAGAGCTGCACCGCGGGCGCAACGGGCTGGCCGGAGAGGTCGACCTGGCGCGGCTCGAGCCGGCGCTGGATCCGTCGGCGCCGGCGCTCTCGCGCCTTGCCGCCGAGCGCGCCGCGGGCGCCGGGACGGCGCTGGCGCCGCCGTTCGACCCGCGCGACGTGTTCGCCGCCGCGCGCCGCGGCGACGCTGTCGCCCGCGAGGTGGTCGCGGAGGAGGCGCGGCGGATCGCGCTCCACGTCGTCCCGATCGCGGCGGTGGTCGACGTCGGGCTCGTCGTTCTCGGCGGCGGCGTGGGCTCCAACGGCGATCTGCTGGTCGACCCGATCTGCACGGAGCTCGCCCAGAGGCTCCCGGCGCCGCCGCGCGTGGAGGTCTCCGCGCTCGGCGAGTCGGCGGTCCTCGACGGGGCGCTGGCGATCGGCCGCGACGACGCGCTGGACCGCGTCTTCGAGCAGCGGCCGATTGCTCTGTAGCGTGCGGTGGGTGGACAAGGACAAACGGCTCGTCCTGATCGCCGCGATCATGGGCACGGCTGTCGTGTCCGTCGACTCGACGGTCGTCAACGTGGCGCTGCCCGCGATCCGCTCGGACCTCGGCGGCGGGCTCGCCGGGCAGCAGTGGATCTCCAACGCCTACCTGCTGACGCTCAGCTCGCTGATCCTCGTCGCCGGCTCGCTCGGCGACCTGTTCGGCGAGAAGCGGGTGTTCACGCTCGGCGTGGCCGGCTTCGGCGTCGCATCGTTGATCTGCGCGGTCGCGCCGACGATTGAGCTGCTGGTCGTGGCGCGGGCGCTGCAGGGCGTGTTCGGCGCGCTGCTCACCCCCGCTGGGCTGGCGGTGATCGCGGCGACGTTCCCGCCCGAGGAGCGCGGGCGCGCGGTCGGCCTGTGGACGGCCTGGGGCGGCATCGGGATCGTCGCC
>VAYD01000299.1 GCA_005883905.1 Actinomycetota bacterium | reverse complement strand
CGAATGCCGCGAGCAGCAGCAGCACGAGCACGCCGCGACCGGCGGCCGCGTCCTCGAAGAGCTTCGTGAACCCGCCGTCGCCGGAGCGGTCGCCGCTCGTGTGCACGGCCGCGCCGCGCGGCACGACGAGCGCGCCGTCGCGCACGCGGAACGTCGCGGCGCGCACGTCGCTCGGGCTCGACAGGACGGCCTTGGGGTACGTCGTCAGCCGGCGCGTCGGGTCCTGCTGGCCGGCCGCCAGCACCGCCTTCCAGCCGACGCGGCCGGGGTAGGTCCCATCGGCCACGCGCACGGTCGAGCGCGGCGCGGCGTGGCCGACGAGGTCGAGCTCGACACGGGTCGTCGGCAGCCCGCCCTGCCCGAGACGGTGCGCGATCGTGCCGGACGAGGCCGTGAGGACGACGCGCCGGCCGTCGGCGAACGCCTGCACGCCACGTGCGACCTCGGCGCGCTTGCGGATCTCGGCCTGGTCGAGCACGTAGTGCACGCGCAGCTCGCCGCCGCCCGTCGAGACGACCGCCAGGTGGTTGATCGAGAAGTTGCCCAGCGGGTGGGCGGACGCGCTCGCGGCGAACGCGAGGAACAGCCCGAGTGCGAGGAGGCGCCTCATCGCTCGAGCTCCCTGCGCAGCAGCGGCGAGAGCGCGGGCGATCGCAGCGCCGCCGCCCCTGCCGCGCGATCGCCCGCCAGCGCGGCGTGGGCCAGGAACGCCGGGTCCTTGCTGCCGAGCGCGAGCGCGCGATGTGCCCACCGCAGCCCCTCGGCCCGGCGCCCCGAGCGCGTCAGCGCCCATCCGAGCGCGTCGGCGGAGCGCACGCTCGGGGCGGCCGCCCATGCGGCCCGCGCGAGGCGGACCGCCGCTCGCGGCGAGCCATGGTCGGCCTCGAAGATCGCCAGCTCCACATCGGTGTTGACTCCCGCCGACGCCAGAAGTCGTCGCTCGGCGCCGACGAGCGCGAGCGTGCGCCGCGCGGCGCGGACGTGGCCCGCGCCCTGCTGCGTCTCGCCGAGCAGGATCACGTGCTCGGGGAGCGGCAGCTGCGCGACGACGCTCCGCATCCGCGCGATCGCGCCGCGAAGATCGCCGCGCGCGACCTGCACGCGGGCCAGCGCCGCGCCGGCGGCCGGGTAGCCGGGGAAGCGGGCCAGCGCCTCGCGCGCCTCGCGCGCGGCCGGCCGCAGGCGGCCACGCAGCAGGTCGACATGGCTGAGCAGGGTGTCGACGTAGGCGACGTTCTCCGCCGCCGCGCCACCCGCGCTCAGCGCGCGCACCAGCGCGGAGCGCGCGCCGTCCAGGTCGCCGTGCAGTTCGCGGAAGTACGAGACGCGCGCGTAGGCCGCGAGGTCGGGCCTGCGGTCGACCATCTGCTGCAGCGCGCGCTCCGCCTCGCCGTAGCGACCGAGCTCGACGAGCGCGTCGACGAGGACGCCGTACGGCTTGTCGACCTGCGGCGCGAGCTGTCGCGCCGTGAGCGCGTCGCGCAGGCCGCCGCGGAAGTCGTGGCGCGACAGCTCGAGCGCGCCGCGCTGCGTGATGGCGGCCGCGTTGCGCGGATCGAGCTCGAGCGCCTGGTGCAGCACGCCGGCCGCACGGTTGTAGAAGCTTGCGTCGCCGGTCTCGCGCACCTTCTGTGCGTAGGCGGCGGCGAGGAGGGTGTAGCCGTCGTCGATGCGCGGCTGCAGGCGCACGGTCCGCTGCAGCGCCGCGATGCGCTGATCGGTCGACGCGGACGGCGGCGGCAGCGAGGGCAACGCGGCCTGCGCGGGCTGCGCCCGGTGCGACCCGCCGCCCCGCGCCAGGAGCGCGAAGGCTCCCAGCGCGAGGGCGAAGGTCGCCGCGGCCGTGATCAGGACGCGGGGGGCCATCGTCCTACGGCTGGCCCGGGGTGGGGTCGTGGGTCGGCTCGGTGCGCTTCAACTGCGCGTCGAGCCCCGCGTGCGGCGGCGCGACGTACGGGAACGTGTCCCGGAACGCGACGTCGTTCTGATCCACGCCGTCCCCCAGGGGCAGCTTGTTGCCCTTGAGGAAGCCGCCGACCACGCGCTCGGAGATGTCGGTCACGTCGTCGGTCAGGCGCCGCCCGTTGGGGAAGCCCTGCGTGTCGCCGGCCAGGACGCCGAAGCGGTTCGGCGACGGGTTCGGCGGCGTGCCGAGGTTGATCTTCAGCGTGTCGGTCGGCGGGGCCTTCGGCGCGATCTGCGTCAGGCCGGGGATCCCCGTCAGCAGCGCCTGCACGATGTCCGTGCGATCCGTCTCGGGCGCGTTCAGGCCCGGGTACAGGACGTTGATGACCTTCGCGAGCTCCGGCGACAGGACGTACTTGCCGAAGTTCTTCAGGTCGTTCGACGGCTGCGTCGCGTTGAAGAAGTCCTTCTTCCCGAGCGGGATGACGACCTCGTTGACGAGCGGGTTGCCCAGGCGGCTGACCTGGACGTCGCGCGTGCGCGCGCGGTGGCGGATCACCTTGATCGCCGTGCGCTCGGTCGAGGACCAGACGCCGACGACCGCGTTGGCCGCCGACGCGTCAGCGACCGCCTTGCCGTCCCGCGTGACGTCGGACTCGGGCAGCTGCAGCGCGATCGTGTGGACGTCGTATCCCGCGAGATCGTCCTTGCCGCCACCGGCGTTGCCCGTGCCGTTGCGGATCGTGAGCGCGTCGAACGTCCCGCCGAGATCGACGAAGAACGGATCGTCGATCTGGCCGGCGAACACCTTGCCGCCGCCGGGCAGCGACTTGATCGCCTCGTTGGCGACCGCCGCGTAGTCCGGGAACGTCTTGGGCCCGACGTCGTTCGGCGCGACCGGCAGGCCGCTCGCGATCCGCTTCGCGCCCGTGCGCTTGCCCTTCTTGTAGGTCTCGCGCGTGATGCTGTACGTCTGGACGACGTTCAGCTTGCTGTCGGAGATCGAGCTGACGCCCGGCAGCGCGTACAGGAACGAGTTCGGGTTGCGGACCTTGGTCTTGAACTTGAACCGGTAGCGGACGTCGTACTTGCCGTCACCGGTGTTGTCGACGTTGACGTAGTAGTCCGCCTTGTCGTCGAACCGGTAGAAGTTCGGCCCGCCGGCCGGATCCTCGAATGGGATCCAGTTGGCCACCACCGTCAGCGCGCCGGGCGCGTCGGGCGCCGTGAACGCGTAGAGGTCGGTGTCGTCGCCGGTCGGATCGAGCGATGTGAGCGGTGCCTCCCGGTGACTCGAACCCGAGCCTGGGACGACCGCCAGCACTCCGGCCGCGAGCGCCGCCAGCAGCGCCGCGACCAGGATGGGGATGGTGCGGGTGGTTCTGGTCATGCCGCCGATAGCGCGGCGGCGCCACGATCGGATGCGCGGACGCAGTGCTCTTGCGAATCGTTCTCAGGTGGCGCGGCGGCGGCGCGCGAGCGCGTATCCGCCGGCGCCGAGCGCGAGCACGGCGAGCGCGCCGACGAGGAACGGCCAGATCGAGCTGCCGCCGCCGTGCGACGCGGTCCGCCGGATCTCGGGCTTCGAGGTGCCGGGCTGCGGCGTGTAGACCTTGATCGGCTTGGACTTCTCGGCCGGCTTCGGAGCCGCCTTTGGCGTCGGCGTTGCGGACGGGCGGTGCGCCTTCTTGGCGGGCGTGATCGTGTGCGAGCCGCTCGGCGATCGCTGCGACGAGCAGCCTTGCAATGCCTGGGCGATCGCCTCCGCGCGCGACTGGTAGCCCTCCGGCGTCGCGTGCACGCCGTCGCCCGCGACCGTCGCCTGGCCGGACTTGACCATCCCGTTCCAGTCGACGACCGCGAGGTT
>VAYD01000298.1:4383-6681 GCA_005883905.1 Actinomycetota bacterium | reverse complement strand
GCTGCGGACCTCGCTCGAGCGCATGCTGGCCGACGACCCGGAGTACGTCACGCTCGTCTTCGAGCTGTTCACGCTGTCGCGCCGCAACGAGGAGGTCGCCGCCGAGTTCGCGGCGATGCTCGGGCGCGCGCGCGAGCACGTCGCCGCGCTGCTGGACGCCAAGCAGCGCGAGGGCGTCGTACACCTGCACGCCGGGGCCGAGGAGGTCTGCGACGTGCTGTTCGCGCTCGGCGACGGCCTGGCCATCAGGATGCTCGCGGAGCCCGACCGCGACTGGGCGCCGACGGTCGACGCCGCGGAGCTGGCGGTCCGAGCGCTCCTGGCGTAGGTGACGGCGGGGGAGCTGCCCGGGTCAGCCAGTCGGCCAGGCCGACCAGAGCCTCGTCGTCGAGTGGCTCGCGCGTGACGAGCACGCGCAGGTAGATCCCGCCGAGCAGCCCTTCGATCAACGGCTTCGGATCGGTGCCTTCCGGCAGCTCGCCCCGCTCGATCGCGCGCGCGACGATCGTGGCGAGCAGCGAGAACCGCACGGCCCAGAACTGCCGGGTTGCGATCACGAGCTTCGAGTCCTGGCCCGGCTCGGCGGCGGCCGCGCGGACGACGGCGTCGGCCTCGGGGGTGCTGAGGCTGGCGACGATCTCGCGCGCGACCGTCAACAGATCGTCGTGCAGCGAGCCCGTGTCCGGGATCGGGACGCGGCGCTCGCCGAGTTCCAGCAGCGCGTCGAGAATCAGCTCCTCCTTTGAGCCCCAGCGGCGGTAGAGCGTCGTCTTGTTCACGCCCGCGCGGCGCGCCACGCCCTCCACGGTCGTGGCGGCGACGCCCCGCTCCGCGAGTTCGGCGAGTAGCGCTTCGATCACGGCAGCGCGCACGCGTGCACTTCGGCCACCCGGGCGGGTTCCCATCAGCACGGAGCTTAACGCAACGGATCGTCGCCTTTGCTAGCGTGCACCAAAAGCAACGATCCGATGCATTTAGGAGGGAGAACGATGGCGAAGACGGTGCTCATCACAGGCGGCTCGGGCGGAGTTGGGAGCGCGCTCACGAAGCGCCTGGCCGACGATGGCTGGCAGGTCTTGGCGACCGCCCGTGACCCGCGGGCGATCGAGCCCCGCGACGGCGTCGTCGCGGTGGCGCTCGACCTGACCGACGAGGCGTCGATCGCCGCCGCGGCGGCGACGGTGCACGAACACACCGGTGACCATGGTCTCGACGGGCTCGTCAACAACGCCGGCGTGATCGTCCAGGGACCGCTCGAGGAGGTCCCCGCCGTCGAGCTCCGGCGGCAGTTCGACGTGAACGTGCTCGGCCAGATGGCGATCACGCAGCAGGTGCTGCCGATGCTGCGAACGGCGCGCGGGCGCATCGTGAACGTGGGCGCTCCGACCGGCCGGGTCGCGATTCCGCTGATGGGGCCGATCGGCGCCTCCAAGGCGGCGTTCCACTCTCTGAACGACGCGCTGCGGATGGAGCTTCGCCACCAGGGCATCGCGGTGTCGCTGGTCGTCCCCGGAGCGCTCGAGACCGAGATCTTCGCCAAGGCGGCAGCCGCCGCGCAGGCCGCGGGCCCGGCGAGCGCGGAGGCCGAACGCGTCTACGCGCCGGTCGTGAAGGCCGCCACCGAGCGGATGGCCGATATGAAGCCCAAGCCGGTCGCGGCGACGGTGAAGGCGATTCGCAGCGCGCTCACGGAGCGCGGACCGAAGGCGCGCTACACGGTCGGCTCGGACGCCCGCCAGCTCGAGCTGGTGCGACGTCTGCCCACACGGTTGCGCGACCGGGCGGTGATGGCGGCGGTCGGCCTCAGCCGAATACCCTCGGCAGCTTGAGCAGCAGCCGCGGGTTGCCGCGCACGCGGACTCGGCGGCGCAGCAGCAGCTGGCGAGGATCGGAGCGCCCGGCGACGACGTCGCCGAAGTCCTCCAGCGACATGCGCAGCGTCACGTCGGGGTCCGGCGCGGCGCCGCGCACCGCCCGCGGCGCGCCGTCGTCGAGCGCGACGTGCCACGGCTCGGCGTCGCTGAAGTCCCACTGCACCGTGGTGCCGGCCGGGACGCTGCGCGGGTCGGCGCTCTGCGCGATCGCGTCGAACACGACGCCGAGCGTCTCGTCGTCGCGCGCGACCGGCCCGTCGGGGCCGATGAAGTTGCCGGCGAGCATCGCCCGCCCGCGGCGCGCCCGCTCGCGCGGCGGCAGCGTCATGTCCATCGGGAAGCCGGGGAACGAGTCGATCGGCAGGCCGATCGCACGCAGCTTCTGCTCGAGCGAGCGCGCGCCCTCCTCGCCGAGGTCGTCGTA
>VAYD01000298.1:3849-4326 GCA_005883905.1 Actinomycetota bacterium | reverse complement strand
CCGGGTCCTCGCGGTAGAGGTCGGCGAGCAGCTTCACGCCGAAGCCGATGTGGCGCTGCTCGTCCAGCGACACGTTGCGCATCCCCTCGCGGAAGCCGGGCAGCAGGTCGAGCTCCTCGAGATAGCGCTCGATCATGTGCTGCCCCGGCTGCGCGAGCGAGGCCTCGACGATGACGTGGTACAACGTCACCGCCCGCGCGAGCTGCGGCTTGGAGCGGTCGGCGCGCAGCTCGTCGGCCATCTGATCGAGGCGGCCGAAGACCTTGCGGTGGCCCCAGGTGATCTCGCCGCCGGTCGCGCGCAGCGTGGAGGAGATCGACCGGTCGCCGACGCCGGCGACCTCGCGCATGAAGCGGTGGAAGAAGACCGCGTGGCGCGCCTCGTCGACCTGCTGGGTGGCGAGGAAGTACTTCTGCTCCTCACGCGGGGCGGCGTCGATGAACGGCGCCAGGTCGTCGGCCACCGAGTCCTCGCCGT
>VAYD01000298.1:482-3797 GCA_005883905.1 Actinomycetota bacterium | reverse complement strand
CCAGTCGGCGACGTCGGCCGAGAAGTCGATCTCCGTGGCCCGCCAGTTGCTGCGCTCCCATCGCGCGTAGAGATCGTCGTACGAGATGGCGTCCAACGCGGTCGCGCTCACGCCGGACAGGGTGTCAGAAGTTGCCGTGGCGAGTGATGCGCTCGCAGTTGCGGGAACGGTCGCCCGGGCCGAGGATCGCCCAGTCGTAGCCCGGGCCGCAGTCGACGAGCTCGCCGGGCGCGTCCCACCCCGGCCGCACGCGATCGTTGCCGCCACCGCCGTAGATGCGGTCGAAGTCGTAGCCGCCCGTGATCAGGTCGTTGCCGTTGCCGCCGAAGAGCACGTCGTTGCCGCGCCCGCCGGCCAGCTCGTCGTTGCCGTCGCCGCCGGACATCAGGTCGTTGCCGAAGCGGCCGAAGACCTGGTCGTTGCCGGTGTCGCCGAAGAGCCGGTCGCTGCCGCCGGCGCCCTCGACGATGTCGTCGCCGGCGCCGCCGCGGCAGCGGTCGCCGCGGCTGGTTCCCAGCACGGTCTCGGAGCCCGACGTGCCGCCGTGACGGCAGTGGCGCGGGCGCTCGATCCGGACGTAGATGCGGTGCTCGCACTGGCGCGTGCGCTCGGAGCGCAGGTTCACGTAGACGGTGTCGTAGCCCGGGCCGCAATCCACGTAGTCGCGGGCGTGGCCGCCGTCGATGGTGTCGTTGCCCGGTCCGCCGTAGATGTGGTCGACGCCATGGTCGGTGGCGATGTAGTCGTCGCCGGGACCACCCCAGACGGTGTCGCGGCCGAAGCGCGCTTCAACGACGCGGTCGTTGCCGGACCCGGCGTGGATGCGGTCGTCGCCGTCGCCGCCGTCGATCGCGTCGTTGCCGCCGCCGCCTCCGATGACGTCGTTGCCGACGCCGCCGTCGATCGTGTCGCCCGCGCCGCGGCCCTCGACGTGGTCCGGGCCGCCGCGCCCGATCAGCGTGTCCGGACCCGGCGTGCCGCGCAGGTGGTTGGGTCCGGCGCTCCCGTAGCGGGAGGCGGACAGCGCTGCCGGCGCGCACGCGAGCAGCGCGAACACGCATGCGAAAGCAAGGAGTCGGCGCATAGAAAAACGAGCACACGGTCAGGCGGTTGACCGCGGCTCGCGCACCCTGATACGCCGAACCGCCGGATTCGAAACATCGATGGCGTTCTGGTTACTGGAGCTTCGGCGTGCGCCAGGGCGCCGCGAGCTTCGCTGCCAGGTGGCCCGGCAGATCGTCGATCGAGACGCGCTCCTGCTCGAGCGAGTCGCGGTCGCGCACGGTCACGGTGCGGTCCTCCAGCGACTGGTGGTCGATCGTCATGCACCACGGCGTCCCGATCTCGTCCTGGCGGCGATAGCGCTTGCCGATCGAGCCTGATTCGTCGTACTCGGTCTGCACGATCGGCTTGAGCGCCTCGTAGACCTCGCGCGACAGCTCGGGCTGGCCGTCCTTGCGGACGAGCGGCAGCACGGCCGCCTTCACCGGCGCGAGCGCGGGGTGCAGCTTGAGCACCGTGCGCTGCTCGCCCTCGACCTCCTCCTCGTCGTAGGCGTCGACGAGGAAAGCGAGCATCGCGCGGTCGACGCCCGCGGCCGGCTCGATGACGTGCGGGACGTAGCGCTCGCCGGTGTTGGAGTCGAAGTACTCGAGCTTCTCGCCGGAGAACTCGGCGTGCTGCGTCAGGTCGAAGTTGCCGCGGTTGGCGATGCCCTCGAGCTCGGACCAGCCGATCGGGAACAGGTACTCGACGTCGCTCGTCCCCGACGAGTAGTGGCTCAGCTCGTCGGCGTCGTGGGCGCGCAGCTGCACGTGATCGGGCCGGATGCCGAGGTCGACGTACCACTGCATCCGCTGTTCGAGCCAGTGCTCGAACCACTGCGGCGCCTCCGCCGGCGGCACGAAGAACTCCATCTCCATCTGCTCGAACTCGCGCGTGCGGAAGATGAAGTTGCCCGGCGTGATCTCGTTGCGAAACGACTTGCCGATCTGCGCGATGCCGAACGGCGGCTTCTTGCGGCTGAACTGCAGGACGTTCTTGAAGTTGATGAAGATGCCCTGCGCGGTCTCGGGGCGCAGGTAGGCGACCGACCCCTCCTCCTCGACGGGGCCGATCGTCGTCTTGAACATCAGGTTGAACGCGCGCGCCTCGGTGAGGTCGCACTGCTCGGCCTCGCCCGGGTGCTTTGACGGCTTGAGCGGGCACTGCAGCTCGCCGAGATGGTCCTCGCGGAAGCGGTGCTTGCAGGCGCGGCAGTCGACCAGCGGGTCGGTGAAGCCGGCGAGGTGGCCGCTTGCCTCCCAGACCTTCGGGTGCTGGATGATCGCGCTGTCCAGCGCGACGATGTCGTCGCGGTCCTGGAGCATCGCCTTCCACCACTGCGCCTTGACGTTGTTCTTCAGCAGGACGCCGTAGTGGCCGTAGTCGTACGTCGAGCCGACGCCGCCATAGATCTCCGAGGACGGGAAGACGAACCCTCTGCGCTTGCACAGGGCGACGACGCGTTCCATGCTCACGACGTCCGCGGCCATTCTTGCCAGCGTACCCACGATCTGGTTAGGGTCGCCGCGTGGGCCGCACTGGGATCGCTGCGCTGGTGGCGACGGCCGCGGCTCTCGCCGTGGCTCCGTCCGCCCATGCCCTGGCGCATGCGACGTTCACGGCCTCGCCGACCGCCGGACCGATCGGCACGACGTTCATCTTCGACGCGAGCGGCTCGACCGGCGTCCACTACATCTGGGACCTCGACGGCGACGGCGACTACGAGACCGACACCGGGCCGAACCCGTCGGCGCAGAAGACGTACACCGGCACCGGGACGGTGATCGTCGGGCTGAAGGTCGTCGACAGCGACTACAGCAGCGACTACACGAACCTCCCGATCACCGTCCTCGCGCCGACCGAGCCGCCACCCGAGCAGGACGACGTGACGCCGCCCGTGATCAGCAACGCGTTCATCACGCCAAAGGCGTTCCGGCTCGGCGCGAGCTCCACGCCGCTCAACGGCCACATCGCGAAGGTCAAGCGCGGGGCGAAGCTCACCTGGACGCTCAGCGAGGGCGCCAACCTCCTGATCCGCATCCAGCGCTGCTCGACGAAGAAGAAGTGCAACCCGCACGTCACGGTCAAGATGCACCGCACCGTGGCCGCCGGCACGCGCTCGCTGCCGTTCAGCGGCCGGGTCGAGCTGCGCAAGCTCAAGCCCGGCGGCTACCGCTTCGTGCTGGACGCAACCGACCTCTCGGACAACTTCTCCAAGACGGTCTACGTGCCGTTCATCGTCCTGCCCGGTTAGCCGCCGGGCGGGACTCC
>VAYD01000298.1:0-303 GCA_005883905.1 Actinomycetota bacterium | reverse complement strand
TGTCTTCCACCCGGTCGCCATCCACTTCAAGGGCAAGGGCTTCTACAACACCGACTACGGCACCAAGCGCAAGGCGCGCGAGCTCGAGAAGTCGGCCCAAGAGGGCGCCGACAAGCACGACGACAAGGTGGCGTCGCAGAGCAAGGAGCGCGACAAGGCCAAGCCCGCCGAGAAGCCCAAGGCCGAGTCGAAGCCGAAGAAGAAGGACTAGCCGTTCAGGAAGCGCTGCACCTCGCGGCGCTTCTCGCTCGGGCTCACGACAAGGCCCGCCCCGCCGCTCGCCGTCGTCACGACGCCGGTCGG
>VAYD01000288.1:3408-3722 GCA_005883905.1 Actinomycetota bacterium | reverse complement strand
ACGGGCGCCGAGATCAACGCGGCGCTCACGCGCGGCGGCGACTTCGGCGACGCGTTTCCCGGCGAGACCACCGGATCGCTCGACACCCTGCGTGAGCTGTTCCGGCGCAAGGCGCTCGTCGCGCGGCAGGCGAGGGTGTGCCAGGCCCTGCTCGGCGCGGGCGTGGCGCCGGAAGAGGTCGCCGCGATGCGCCTCGCCGACCTGCCGCCCGGCGAGGACTCCCGGCGCTGCGGAGAGCTGCGCGCGGCGCTCGGGCTCCCGCACGAGCCCGGGGACGCCGGGCTGATCGCCGGCGACGGCAGTCCTCTGACCGC
>VAYD01000288.1:0-3320 GCA_005883905.1 Actinomycetota bacterium | reverse complement strand
GTCTGCACGCGTATCACGAGCCGCTGAAGCTCGACGAGGTCGGCGAGCCGAAGGTCAGCGGCCCGCTCGACGTGGTGATCCGGATCGGGGCCGCGGGGCTGTGCAGGACCGACCTGCACATCCAGGAGGGCCAGTGGGCCGAGAAGTCCCAGGTGCAGCTCCCGTACACCCCCGGGCACGAGAACGCGGGCTGGGTGCACGAGGTCGGCTCGGGCGTCAGCAACGTCGAGGTCGGCGACACCGTCATCGTCCACCCGTTCATCACCTGCGGGCTGTGCCGCGCGTGTCGCTCCGGCGACGACATGCATTGCGAGAACGGGTCGTTCCCCGGGATCAACCGCGACGGCGGGTTCGCCGACTTCCTGCTCACGAGCGCGCGCTCGGTGGTCAAGCTCGACCCGTCGCTGCAGCCGGCCGACATCGCCGCACTCGCGGACGCGGGGCTGACCGCGATCCACGCGGTCAAGAAGGCGATCCCGGTGCTCGGCGCCGGAACGAAGGCCGTCGTCATCGGCGCCGGCGGGCTCGGCCACATCGGCATCCAGTGCCTGAAGGCCTACACGCCGACGGAGATCATCGTGATCGATCCCTCCGAGCCCGCGCTCGAACTCGCCCGCGAGCTGGGCGCCGACCACACCGTCAAGGTGGACGGCTCGCACGTCGACACCGTCAAGGAGCTGACCGACGACCTCGGAGCGCAGGCGATCATCGACTTCGTCGGCGAGAAGGGCGCCGTCGAGGACGGCGTCGCCATGATCAAGGACGGCGGCTTCTACTACGTCATCGGCTACGGCCAGAACATCGACATCCCCACGATCGACGTCATCTTTCGCGAGATCTCCTTCATCGGGAACCTCGTCGGGACGTACGCCGACCTGCAGGACCTGATGACGCTGACCGCGCAGGGCAAGGTCACGCTGCACACGACGACCTATCCGCTCGACGCGATCAACGACGCCATGAACGACCTCGACAACGGGCGGCTCCAGGGGCGCGGGATTCTCGTGCCCGGCTGATGTAGTTTCAGCCGCAATGCCCGCGGCGGACTACGTGATCGTCGGCGCCGGCTCGGCCGGCTGCGTGCTCGCCAACCGCCTGTCGGAGGATCCCGGGGCGAGCGTGCTGCTCCTGGAGGCCGGCGGGCGCGGGCTGCACCCGAACGTCGCGATCCCGGCCGCGTTCGCCAAGCAGTTCCACACCCGGCTCGACTGGGACCTCGCGACCGAGCCCGAGCCGCACTGCGACACCCGCTCGCTCTATTTGCCGCGCGGCAAGGGCCTCGGCGGCTCGAGCGGGATGAACGCGATGCTCTACGTGCGCGGGCGGCCGCTCGACTACGACCTGTGGGACGTCCCCGGGTGGAAGTGGGACGACGTGCGGCCGTACTTCCTCAAAGCCGAGGACAACGCGCGCGGCGCGTCCGAGCACCACGCCACCGGCGGGCCGCTGCGGGTCGAGGACGAGCGCTCGCCGCGACCGCTGACGCGCCAGTTCCTCGCGTCGGCCGAGGCGACCGGCATCGCCTATGTCGACGACTACAACGGGCCGGAGCAGGAGGGAGCGTCGCTGTGCCAGGTCACGCAGCGGCGGGGCCGGCGCTGGAGCACCAACGACGCGTACCTGCGGCCGGTGCGCGACCGCGCCAACCTGACCGTGATCACCGGAGCGACCGTGCGGCGCGTGCGCTTCGACGGCGGGCGGGCCACCGGCGTCACCTACCGCGACCGCTTCGGCCGCGAGCGCGTCGCCGCCGCCGAGCGCGAGGTGATCCTCTCGGCGGGCGCGTTCGGCTCCCCACAGCTGCTTCTGCTGTCGGGGATCGGGCCGGAGGCCGACCTGGGCGGGTTCGGCATCGCGGTCGAGGCGCCGTCCGCGGAGGTCGGGGAGCACCTGCAGGACCACCCCTTCAACACCGTCGTGTGCGAGGTCGCCGACGGCTCGCTGGTCGACGCCGAGCACCCGCGTCACGTCGCCGAATGGCTGCTCCGCCGCACCGGGCCGCTCACCTCCACGGTCGCCGAGGCGTTCGCGTTCGTGCGCAGCAAGCCGGGACTGCCCGCCGCCGACCTGCAGTTCCACTTCGCGCCCGCCTACTTCGTCGACCACGGGGCGGAGGAGTTCGACGGGCACGCGATGACGCTCGGCCCCGTGCTGGTGACGCCGCGCAGCCGCGGTCGCGTGTGGCTGCGCTCCGCCGATCCGGGCGACAAGCCGCGCATCCTCACCAACGCGCTCTCGCATCCCGACGACGCCGCGGCGATGGTCACCGGCATGCGGATCGCGCGCGAGATCGTCGCCGCCTCGCCGCTGCGCGACGTCACCCGCCGCGAGCTGTTCCCCGGTCCCGACCTCGGCGACGCCGACCTCGAGGACGACCTGCGCGCCCGCGTCGAGCTCCTCTACCACCCGGTCGGCACGTGCCGGATGGGCACCGACGACGGCTCGGTCGTCGACGAGCAGCTGCGCGTGCGCGGCGTCGAGGCCCTGCGCGTCGCCGACGCGTCGATCATGCCGCTGATCCCCGGCGGCAACACGAACGCGCCGTCGATCATGATCGGCGAGCGCGCTGCCGACCTCATCCGCGGACGGGTGATGGCGGTCGCGTGAACCGCGTCATCGTCGCCCCCGTCCCGCCCGAGGACGGGATGCGCGCCGCGATGGCGCGGGTCTGGGAGATCTACGACGCCTCGTTCGCCGAGATGCAGGTCGTCCTCCGCGAGCGGCTGTCGACCCATCCCGCGTTCGGGCCGCTTATCCGCGACACGCCCGTCGACGAAGCGCAGGAGGCGGTCAACCGCGCGCTGTTGCGCGCCGCGATGGTCGACTGGGAATGGGAGGCCTACTGGCAGGACACGCGCCGGCAGGCGGCCGGGTACGCGACGGCGGAGATCCCGCTGGCCTCGTGGGTCGAGCTCGTGAACCTGTTCCGCGAGGACATGGTCACCCGCGTGTTCGCCGCGGCCGCGGCGCCTGACGTTCAGGAGCTCGTGCATGCCGTGAACCGCTGGCTCGACGACGCCATCGCGGCGTTCGCGCAGGCGTTCGTGTCGGCCAACGAGGGCGTGATCGCGAGCCAACAGCAGGCGATCCGGCAGCTCTCGACCCCCGTGCTGCAGCTTCGCTCGGGGCTGCTGATCCTGCCGGTGGTGGGCGCGCTGGACCGCGACCGGCTCGACCAGATGCGCGCGCTGCTGCTGGAGGCGGTGCGCGAGCGCCGTGCCCGCGCCGTCGTGCTCGACGTCACCGGCGTACCC
This sequence comes from Actinomycetota bacterium, assembly GCA_005883905.1. Lineage (GTDB taxonomy): Bacteria > Actinomycetota > Thermoleophilia > Solirubrobacterales > Solirubrobacteraceae > AC-49. The sequence continues at coordinate 66 of VAYD01000288.1, read as the reverse complement.
GAGATCGACACCGTGGCCGCCAACCAGCTCATCGGCTCCGTCGACAGCGCGCGCATGATGGGCGCC
>VAYD01000192.1:13787-14222 GCA_005883905.1 Actinomycetota bacterium | reverse complement strand
GTCAGCAGGTACAGGCCGGTCGAGACGAACGTGTGCAGGCCGAAGCTCAGCGACGGCGCAGCAGCGACCTGGGCGAGCGTGATCAGCGCGAAGCCCAGCAGCAGGACGACGCCGGGCAGGAGCCGGACGGCGAAGCGCTCGCCGCCGACGATCCGCCGCCAGGCGACGCCGAGCCATAGCCCGGCGAGCAGCAGGTCGGCGAGCTTCGACGGCGGGATCGGCGTGAACGCGTCGATCATGCCGAAGGCCGAGGTGACCGCGAACAGCGCGAGGAACGCGATCTCGGGGCGCCTGCGGCAGGCGATCCCCGCCGCGACACCGGTGGGAACCGCGAGCACCAGGAGCGCGTTCGGGACGACGTGCTCGGCCATGAAGAGCGCCAAGGACAGCGTCGCGACGCCGGCGGCGGCCCAGATCGCCTGGCGCGGCGGGTGA
>VAYD01000192.1:2620-13689 GCA_005883905.1 Actinomycetota bacterium | reverse complement strand
CCACGAGGACGGCGGCGGCGGCCCATCCCAACGCCGCGTTCGTGCGTTCCCCCACCACGGGCCCGATTGTCCCGAACCGGTCCGGCTCAGGCGCCGGTCAACCCGCGCGGCCAGTCGCGCACGCCGGCGGCGTTGAGCGCGCCCTTGACGGCGCGGTAGCCGTGGTCGCGGGCGGCGTGGCCGGGGCGGCGCGGCGCGTCGTCGCCGAGCGGCACGGGGCGCTCGCCGGTCGCCGTCGCGAACGCCACGAGGCGGCGCAGCGCGCGAGGCCACTCGTAGTCCTGCGCCGCCGCCGCGAGTCGCTCGGCGTACACGCTGCGACCGCGGGTCAGGACGCGCTGCAGCGCGCCGGCGAGCGCCTGCGGATCGCGCTCGGGAACGGTCGCGCCGAGGTCCTCGGCGGCGATCCGGTCGGCGAGCACGTCGCCCTCCGTGACGACCCAGGTAGCGCGTCCGGAACGCGAAATGCGTCTCGAGGTGGCGCTCGTGGCTGGACACGGCGCACGCGGCGTCCAGCAGCCAGTCGGTGCGCTCCTCGAACGTCAGCCACTGCTCGTGGAACAGCACCGTGTCGCCGAGCAGCCCGAGCTGGGCGGCCAGGTCCTTGGCCTGCGCGTGCGCCGACGCCCCGGCGGCCCGGTCGGGGTCGGCGCCGAGGAACACGAGCCGCGCCTGCGGCGTGCGCTCCCGCAGGATTGCCATCGCGCGGATCGGCGTCTCGGCGTCCAGCCACGACCAGATCGCGCTCGACCACAGGACCACCGGCGCCGAAGCGGGTAGCCCGAGCGTGCCGTGCAGCCCGGGCCCGCCCGAGCGCCGCGGCGGGCGCACCGGCACGCCGTGGGGGGCGAGCGCGAAGCGCGAACGCAGCGTCGGGTCGCGGTCGTAGGCCTCAGGCGTCAGCAGCCGCTCGCCGGCGGCCACGCCAAGCCACAGGTCGAGCTGCCGCGACGTGGAGGCGACGAAGTGGTGGCCGATGCGCAGCGCCTGCACCAGCCGGTCGGCGGTCATCGCGGTGATCAGCCGGCGCCGTGCCGGCTGCCCGCCGGCGCGAAACGTCAGCGTCTCGATGATCTCCGGGCAGCTGAGGTCGAACACCAGGCGCGCGTCGCAGCGGCGCAGCTCGTGCATGACGAGCGGCCACTGCGGCTGGCAGACGACGGCGTCCGCGCTCGCGAGGTGCGCCCGCACGCTGCGGCCGTGGTGCCGGTCGTAGGCGACGATCGGGATGCCCAGGTCGAGATCGCCGCTGCGGCGGGCAGCCGCGAGCACCACATCGGCGTGGGGGGCGAGTTCGCGCGCGATCGCGACCGAGCGGATCGCGATACCGGCCATCCGCGGCCCGACCGCGTCGAGGCATAGCACGACGACCTTCACAGCGACCACTCCTCGAACCGCCGCCCGGTCAGCGCGCGCAGTCGGTCGGCCTCGGGCGCGAGCAGCTCGCACAGGCGCTCACGCAGCAGCGGTGGCAGCTCCTGGCGATCGACGGGCTGGCTCAGGGCGGCGCGCACTCTACGGGTCACCGGCGCGCGCACGCGGGGAGGAATCGCCTCGAGGGCGCGCCCGACGGGCGACGCCCGCAGTCGCGCCGCCGCGAACGCCAGCTCGGCCTTGTCGCCGGAGCGGTGGTGCTCGGCCGCGAGCAGCTCCGGCTCGATCGGATCGTGCAGGCCGACGTGCGCGAGCACCGCCGCCACCGTCGCCTCCCGGTTGTCGCGCAGCTCCTCGGCCGACACGACGAGGACCTGCTGCTGCGCGAAGTGCTCGAGCCAGCGCTCGAGCTGCGTCGCGTAGCGGCTGCGCGCCACGAACAGGTTCTGCGGGTCGTCGATGTCGCCGATCACCGCGTCGATGTCGCCGCGCTCGCCGTCCTGGAGGCGCCGCTGCAGGTAGTGCGACTCGATCCGTTCCACCGGGTCGCGCACGAGGTAGACGAGCCGCGCGCCGGGCACGACCGAGGCCGCGCGCTCGGGGATGCCGTCCCAGACCGGCCAAGCCGTGTAGTTCGGGGAGGCCTCGCCGCGCACCGGCGCGGCGTCGCGGAAGCGCGCCGCGTACCAGTCCGGCCCGTTGCGCCACGCGCCTTCCGCGATGAAGAAGTCGAGCTCCTTCTCGGCGGCCATGTGCACGTCGGGGTGCAGGTCGAGGTACGCGTGCAGGCTCGTGGTCCCGCACTTCTGGGCCCCGATGATCAGCAGGTTCGGAAGCATGCGTGTCTAGTGTCCGGTCCCGTGCACCGGCCCCCCGTCTCCGTCATCGTGCCGTTCTACGGCGACGAACGCGCCGCTTCGCAGACGATGGACGCGCTGGCCGGACTCGAGCTGCGCGAGGGCGACGAGCTGCTGGTCGCCGACAACACGCCCGACGGCGTCCTCGCCGCCCGCTTTCCCCAGGCGTTTCGCACGGCCGAGGCGCGCCAGCCCTACAGCGCGCGCAACGAGGCGGCCGCGCGCGCGGCCGGCGACTGGCTGCTGTTCACGGACGCCGACTGCCGGCCGCGGCCCGGGCTCCTCGACGCCTACTTCGAGCCGCACCCGGGCGAGCGGGCCGCCGCGGTCGCGGGGGAGATCGAGCCGGCCGACGACGGGCAGCCGACGCTCGCGCAGCGCTACGCCGCCGACCGCCGGCTGCTGTCCAGCGAGCTGTTCCTGGAGCACCCGTACAAGCCGATGGCGGTCACCGCGAACCTGCTCGTGCGCCGCGCGGCGTTCGTCGCGATCGGCGGCTTCGCCGAGGGCATCCGCTCCGGCGGCGACGCCGACCTCTGCTGGCGGCTGCAGGACGCGGGCTGGACGCTCGACTACCGGCCGGGGGCGATCGTCGGCCACGAGCACCGCGCTACCGTGCGCGCGCTCTTGCGCCAGGCGGCGCGGACCGCCGCGGGGACGCGCTGGCTGGAGGCGCGCCATCCGGGCTTTCACGCCAACGCCGGCAGCGGCCGCCGCGCGGCGCGCGCGCTCGCGGGGACCGTCGCCTGGCCGCTGCGCGGCAAGCCCGAGCGCGGCGCCTTCAAGGCGATCGAGCTGCTCGTGATCGGCACCGAGCACGTCGGCCGTTTGGCCGGCAATAGCAGGGTTCAATGAACTTTCCTGTTCGCTAACCCTCGAAACGAAGCGCTCGCTCCGCTATCGTCCGCGCGCGGGTCAGGAGGAGAGTCCCACCTCGGCCTGCCCGCGTGCGCGTTTCCCCCGACCGATAGCCGAGTCCATGTCCCCATCCCGCCCCCTGCTGAAGATCGCCCTGACGGTGCTCGCGCTCTGCGCGCTGTTCGCGTCCAGCGCCAACGCCGACCTCGCCCGTCAGGCGCGCGCCGACGCCAACGCGTCGGCCTTCCGGGCGGCGAAGGTGAACATCCCGGTCCGTGACCCCGGGCCGCCTCCGGGCGCCGAGGTCCTCAACTACAAGTTCGGCCCGATGCGGATCCAGCCGGGGCAGAACCTCATCAACGTCGACCTGCAGAAGGAGCGCCCCGGCGTCGACGGCTACATCGTCGGCTTCCGCCCGGGTCTCGTCTACGCGCAGAACGGCAAGAGCCCGTCGGTGAAGATCGTGCACCTGCACCACGCGGTCTGGCTCGTCGGCGACGACCTGACACATCTCAAGCCGACGTTCGCGGCCGGCGAGGAGAAGACGTACTTCAACGCCCCTCCGGGCTTCGGCTGGCGCTACACGACCAAGCAGACGTGGGTCCTCAACCACATGATCCACGACCTCACCGCGCAGCCACAGAACGTGTACCTCACCTACACGCTCTACTTCATCCCGGACACCGCGCCCGAGGCGGCGAACATCACGCCGATCGACACGCAATGGATGGACGTGCAGGGCGTCAAGCCCTACCCGGTGTTCAACGCGATCAAGGGCAAGGGCACGAAGACGCGCGCGGGCACGAGCGAGTTCACGTACCCCGACCAGGCGCCCAACGCCTACAAGGCCGACGGGATCGTGCGCAACAAGTGGGTCGTCGACCATGACGGGACGCTCGTCAGCACCGCGGGGCACCTGCATCCCGGCGGCCTGTTCACCGACCTGACGCTCAGCCGTGATGGCGTGACCAAACGGATCTTCCGGTCGCGCGCGGACTACTTCGAACCCGCGGGCAGCGTGTCGTGGGACGTGGCGATGTCGGCGACGGCCCCGGACTGGAAAGTCAATGTCAAGAAGGGCGACGTCCTGAGCGTGAACGCCACGTACGACACCTCGCGCGCGTCGTGGTACGAGGTGATGGGGATCATGGTTGTCGGCATCACGAAGAACCCGGTGCCCGGTGGCGTCGACCCGTTCGACCCCTCGACAGGGACCCTCGACCAGTCCGACTACCTCACGCACGGGCGGCTGAAGGAGAACATCGACAATGGCGTCCGCAAGCCCAATCCGGGCCTGCGCAACCCCATCCGACTCCGGACCGGCCCGTTCAAGGACCGGATCGTGATCCGCAACTTCATCTACAGCCAGGGCGACCTGTCCTACCCGGGCAAGGCGGGGCTGCCGCCGGCCGTCCGCCAGGGACACTCGCTGACGTTCGTCAACGAGGACGCGCCGCTGACCGAGCGCTTCCACACGATCACCGCGTGCCGCGCGCCCTGCAACCTGACGGGCGGCATCGGCTACCCGCTGGCCAACGGCGCCGGCTTCGACTCCGGTGAGCTCGGCTACGGCCCGACGATCAGCACGCTGCTGTACGGCGGCGGCGACCAGACGGAGCCGATCACGGCGGTCATCGATCAGCCCGCCGACAAGTCCAAGTGCAAGGGTGTGCCGGGCCTCGTGGGCGTGATCGCCAACGGCTGCGTCGGCACGCAGGTCTACAAGACGCCGAAGAACCTCAAGCCAGGCACCTACTCGTACTTCTGCCGGATCCACCCGTTCATGCGCGGTGCGTTCCGGGTCGTCAAGAGCAAGGCCAAGGCCTAACGAGGGGGGCGGATCGTCGCGGGGCAGCTCGTCTGCCCCGCGAGGATCCGGGCGAAGTCGCACCAGACCCGGTACGGGTGGAACGTCGTGCGGTTCTGCACGACGCTGAGCCACCCGTAGTGGTCGTGGTCGATGTTGTTGACGTCAGCGTGGAAGATCGCGGCGTCGACGTCGTCGCGCGCATTGAGCTCGGCCCACAGCGCCTGCAGCGCCGTGCTGCGATCGACCTGGCCGGCCTCGTCGGTCGAGATGCCGAACTCCGTCGGGACGCGCCGGACGGCGCTCTCCCCGTTGGCGGCGAGGACGTCGTCCACGACGCCGAAGACGCGGGCGAACCCGTTGTCCGGGCTCGGCGCGACCGAGTGCGGGTACGGGTGGAAGCTGAGGCCGTCCATGTGCGCCGCCGCGCCGCCGGCGAGCATCGCCTGCAGGTAGTCGCCGAGCCGCATGTCGCGCACGGTCGTGGGCTGCGACGGGATCGAGCCGTAGGCGCCGAGCGCGCCGGCGAGCACGCGCATCGCCGGGCGCTGCGCCTTGATCGCGTCGTACGCGCGCGCCAGCAGCGCCGCGTACTCGTCGGGCCGCGGCCCCTGGACCGAGCCGCTGCGGTTGTTGGGCTCGTTCCAGATCTCGATCGCGGCGGCGAGCGGGTAACGGCGCGCGACCGCTGCGGCGAACGCGGCGAAGTCCGCGGCGTGGCCGGCGCCCGGTGGCTGCGCGCACACTCGGGTGCAACCAGTCGTGCTCGCGAGCGCCCAGCGCGGCGCAGTCGTCAGCGTCAGGATCGGCCGCATGCCGTGTTCGACCAGGCCGCGATAGAGGTCGTCGCGCGGCCAGCGGTAGCCGTGGACGCCGCTCACCGGCGCGTCAGGCTCGCCGTGCGCCCATGAAACCGGGACGCGCATCATCGTGCCGTCGATGCCGCGGACGAACGCGGCCTCCTGCGCCGCGGTCGCTGCGTAGCCGAACCCGTTCGTGCTGCCGTCGTAGCCGCGCTCGGTCAGGCCGAGCGGCAGGTGGCCATGGACGCGGTCGAACAGCGGCGCACCGGCGACCGGCGCCGGCAGCGGCTGCAGCGGCGTGTCGGCCGGCAGCGCGCCGTCGGGGCCGAGCGCCGGGCCGGGCGGCGGGCTGCACGTGCCGATCAGGTCGCACAGCCCGGCGTTCGCGGTCGGGGCACTGACGGCACATGCCGCGACGACGATCGCCACCAGCCGGCGCTTCCCCCGCACGGCCGGGCACTCTAGCCGTCAGACCGAAATCCGGTCGTGCGACAAAAGGGTCAGACCCTTTTGTCGCAGCGGCGCCCAGAGCGACCCGGCGATCCGCGCCGCATAGTCGCTGCGCGCCACGCGCAGAACCGCGCGGCGCTGGTCCGCGGGCAGATGCGCCGGGTCGATCCCGAAGCGCCGCAGCGCCCAGTCGCCGCGGACCAGCGGGCCCGGGTTGCGCCAGTAGCGCCCGGACTGCAGCCCGTGCTTGCGGTTGAGGTCGTGCAGCGCGTAGGCCTGCTCGAACGAGCGTCGTAGGACGGGCCGGCGCTCGGTCTCGGCGGCGTGCTCGACGACCGCCTCGGGGCAGCGCGTGAGCGAGAAGCCTGCAGTGGCCGCGCGCAGGCAGAGGTCGACGTCCTCGCCGATGTGGCGGTAGCTCGCGTCGAAGCCGCCGATCGCGTCGAAGGCGTCGCGGCGCATCCCAAGGTTGGCGGTCGGGGCCCATCCGCGCTGCGGATCGTCGCGGAAGCGCCACAGCGCCTCGAAGTGCTCGATCGCGTTCGGCGCCGCGCTTGTCGTCACGACGACGCGGCCGGCGACCAGCGGCTCGCCGCGCTCGAGGCACGCGGCAAGGCGCTCGAGCCAGTCGGGGCGCGGGCGGCAGTCGGCGTCGGTGAACGCGAGCAGCGGCGCGCCGGTGGCCGCCACGCCGCGGTTGCGCGCTCGGGCGCGCCCGGGCTGTGGCTCGCCGACGACGGTCGCGCCGCGCGCGGCGGCGACCTCGGCGGTCGCGTCGCGGGAGGCGTTGTCGATCACGACCCACTCGAAGTCGCGGTGCGTCTGCGCTTCGAGCGCGTCGGCGAGCGCAGGCAGCGCCCCTGCGCCGTCGCGCACGGTGGTGACGACCGCGATCACAGCACCGGGGTCCGGTAGCGCGCGGCCCCGCGCACGGCCGTAGCGAGCTCGATCACGTTCTCGGCCAGGTAGTAGGGCACGAGCAGCGGGCCGCCGCCCTTGCCGTCGCCGTGCCAGTGCGCGCGGCGCCACAGCAACAGCGCGTAGCGGTAGGCGAAGTACGCGCCGATCAGCCGCAGCCTGCCGGGGAGCAGCAGCCCGGCCAGCGTTCGCGCCAGGTGGTAGTGGGACTCCTTCCAGAACAGCCCGCGGATGAGCGTCAGCCGGCGCAGCTCCGGATAGCGGCCGAAAACCGCCATCGTCTCGTCCCATCGCGTCGCGAACCGCAGCCGTTGCAGTGCGCCGAGCTCGTGGACCGCGTGCCAGACGCGCGCCTCCTCGCTGAACGCGGTCGGGACGCCGTCGCCGATCGCGCGCCAGGCGAGGTCGGTGTCCTCGCCGCCCGGCCGCGAGAACGTCGTCTCGTCGAAGCCGCCGAGCCGTTCCAGCGTCGCCCGCCAATAGAACATGTTCGCCGTCGCGTACCAATGGTCGAGCCCGGGCACGTTGAGCGAGCGCGTGAACGGGCCGAGCCGATGCGCTTCCGCGGGGTCCGGCTCGGTGAGGCCCTGCACGATGGCCTCGCCACCGCCGTTGGCGGTCGCCGCAAGAGCGCGGATGCCGGCCTCGAGCCAGCCAGGGGAGGGTCGGCAGTCGTCGTCGGTGAACGCAACCAGCGGCGCGCGCGCCGTGCGCCAGCCCGCGTTGCGCGCCACCGCGGGTCCCCGTGAAGTGTCGTGGCGCAGGACAGTGAGCGCCAGATCGCCGCGCTGCGCGGCGTCGGCCAGCAGCTCGCGCGTCCCGTCCGACGACGCGTCGTCGACGATCACCACTTCGAAGCGCTCGGCCCCGATCGTCTGCGCGCGCAGCGCGTCGAGCAGCGCGGCGAGCCGCACGCAGCGGTTGTGCGTCGCGGCGACGACCGCGATCTCCGCGCTCACCGGACGTTCCCCCGAGCGAGCACGCAGGCGCACGCGAGCATCGCGCCGACGACTGTCCTGCGCCCCCACCTACGCATCGCGCTGAGTTGTACCGGGCCAGCATCCCTCTGGGCGCCGGTAGGGTCGCCGCCGTGCCGAGCGTCTCCGTCGTCATCCCAGCGCGCGACGCCACCGCCACGATCGGTGACACGCTCGCCGGGCTGGCCGCGCAGGAGCACGTGCCGGACGAGGTGATCGTGGTCGACGACGGCTCGGAGGACGGCACCGTGGCGCTGGCCGAGGCCGCGTCCGTCGTCACGCGGGTGGTCCGCGGGGCCGCCGAGGGCCCGGGCGCGGCGCGCAACGCCGGCGCGGCCGCGGCGACCAGCGACGTGCTCGCGTTCCTCGACGCCGACTGCGAGCCCCAGCCGGGCTGGCTGCGCGCCGGGATCGAGGCGCTCGAGCGCGCCGACCTCGTCCAGGGCCGCACGACGCCGCCGCCCGGAGCGCCGGTCGGCCCGTTCGACCGCACGCTGTGGGTCGTCGCGCCCTGGGGGTTGTTCGAGACCGCCAACCTGTTCGTGCGCCGCGAGCTGTTCGAGCGCCTCGGCGGGTTCGAGCCGTGGCTGTCGCCGGCACGCAGCAAGGAGCTCGCCGAGGACGTGTGGTTCGGCTGGCGCGCCGTGCGCGCGGGCGCGCGAACGGCCTTCTGCGAGGAGGCGCTCGTGCACCACGCGGTGTTCGAGCGCTCGCCGGGCGACTACGTAGCCGAGCGGCTGCGGCTGCGCTACTTCCCGGCCATGGCGAAGCGGATCCCCGAGCTGCGCGAGACGTTCTTCTGGCAGCACCTCTTCCTGACGCCGCGCAGCGCCGCGTTCGACGCCGCCGTGGCGGGCGCCGCGCTCGCCATCGCGACGCGGCGGCTCTGGCCGCTCGCGCTCGCGTTGCCATACGCGCGCATCGCCCGCAGGCGGCCGCGCGCCTGGCCGGTCGACCTGGCCGCCGACGCAGTCGGGCTGGCGTCGCTGCTGGCCGGCAGCGCGCGCGCACGCTCGCTCGTGCTCTGAACTGCGACAGCGGGCAGGCGTCTTCGCCTAGTGTCCGCCGCGGCATGGGGTGGGGGTGGACATGAGCCGCGCGCAGTCACCGTTGCGCGGCCGGATGATCTTCAACGTCGGGTCGCGCCGCAGCGGCACGTTCTGGCTGCAGCGGATCGTCAGCGCGCATCCGGCCGTCAGCGCGGTCGGCTCGGAGACGCACCTGTTCTCGCACGGCATCGCGCCTCTGGCCGAGCGCTTCCATCACGCCGCGCTCGGCTCGGCGCAGGTCGGGTCGACGTTCATCGAGCGCGACGTCCTGCTCGACGCGCTGCGCGAGTTCTGCGACACGGTCTTCACGCCACTGCTCGAGCCCGGCAAGGAGTGCCTGGCCGAGCGCACGCCGCTGCACGCGCTGCACACCGGGCTGATCCGCGACATCTATCCCGACGGCCGGATCGTCCACATCATCCGCGACGGGCGCGATGTCGTCCGCTCGCTGTTGGCGCAGCAGTGGGGGCCGAGGAACGTCGCCGAGGGCGCGGCCGAGTGGCGGGCGGCGATCGAGGCGGCCCGTGCCGGCGCGAGGGACTCCGATCGCTACCTGGAGGTCCGCTACGAGGACCTGCAGGCGGAGCCGGCGACGCGCATCTCCGGGCTCTACCGCTGGCTCGGGCTGCCGGTCGACGACGCGATCCTCGAGCGCGCGCTGGTCGAGGCGGGCGTCGAGCGCAACCTCGACCCGAAGGGCACGCCCTCGGGGCCGGGAAAGTGGCGCGCCACGTTCACGCCGGAGGACCTCGCGGCGTTCGAAGCCGTCGCGGGCGACCTGCTCTACAGCCTCGGCTACGAGCGCGCCGAGGCGCAGGGGTCGCGCCCGCGCCCCGGCCTGCGCGCAAGGCTGCGGCGCAACGGCGATCGGCCCGCCGAGGCGGAACCCGATTCGCCGCCGCATGTCGGCGCGGAGGTCGAGGCGCAGCAGCAGATCGACGCGTTGCTCGACGCCTTCCACACGGCGCCCGAGCGTGCGGGCGAGCTCCTCTGCGAACGCGCGACCGTCCGCATCGTCGACGGCGGCGGCGAGCGGGCCGCGGGCGGCGTCGGCGCGCGCGAGCTGCTCGTGGGCGCGCTGCTCGAGGACGAGGCGCTGCGCGGCCGCCAGCTGCGCGGCGACGTGCACCCGGAGCCACCGCAGTTCACGGTGCTGCTGCGCTACGAGACGCCGCAGGGCAGCGCCGACCGCGTGCTGGTCGCCCGGCTCGAAGGGGACCGCGTGCAGGAGCTCGCGCTCTACCGGCAGGGGGTGAGCGCGTGACGGACCGCCCGGCGCCGCCGCCCGGCGCGCGCAACTTCGTGATGGTGATCCTCGACAGCCTGCGCTACGACTCGTGGATCGAGGCGCAGCCCGCGGTGCTCGGCACGCTCGGCACGGTCGAGCGGCGCTTCTCCTACGCGAGCTGGACCGCGCCGTCGCACTACAACCTCCTGATGGGGCTGCTGCCCTCGATCTTCCTGCCGACGTTCCTGCGCAACGTCCTGGGCTACCGCACGCACGCGATGGTGTCGATGCCGGTGCTCAACCCGTTCACGGTGATCAACCGCGACTTCGACTCGTTCGAGCTGATGCCCAAGCACAACGACATGGGCGCGATGCTCGGGAAGCTGAGCTTCTCCGAGGAGCGGCCGGCGTTCTACCTGCTGAACACGGGCGAGACGCACTACCCCTACGCGCTGCCGGACGAGGACCCGAGTCGCTGGCCGCGGATCAGCGGGGTGCACGGCGTCTTCAAGCACCTCGATGAATGCGATCCCACCCACCCCGAGCGTGCGCCGTCGTTCTTCGACAACGGGTCGCTGCGCGAGCTGCACGGCCGCCAGATCGAGGCGGTCTCCTACATCGACGGCGTGTTCAAGCAGCTGTTCGACCTGCTGCCGTCGAACACGTGGGTGATCGTCACGTCCGACCACGGCGAGCTGTTCGGCGAGGACCGGTTCTTCGGGCACGGGCCGGTGATGCACGAGAAGGT
>VAYD01000192.1:433-2604 GCA_005883905.1 Actinomycetota bacterium | reverse complement strand
CGTCGAGGGGATGGTGCCGTGACGAACGTCGTGCTGATCGTGTTCGACAGCGCGCGGCGCGACGCGCTGGAGCCGTCCGGAGCGCCGGCCGTCGCGGATCTCGGCCGCCGCGGTGTGGTGGCCGCGAATGCGCACAGTGCGGCCTGCTGGACGCTGCCCTCGCACGCCGCGATGTTCACAGGACTGCTGCCGCGGGCGGCGGGCTTGGCGCGCGCGCCGGCGCGCACGCCGCAGAGCTGCCGCCCGGTGGTCGAGGGCCATCGCGACCGCCTCCTGCCCGAGGTGTTCCGGCGCGCCGGGTACGCGACTGCCGGCGTCAGCGCGAATCTGTGGATCGGCGAGCACAGCGGGTTCGACACCGGCTTCGACGAGTTCCGCTCGGTGGAGTCGGGCCGCCAGGGCGGCCTGCACGACCCCTCGCCGCGGGCGCGGGCGCGCTGGGCGTTCGAGGCTGCGCGCGCGCGGGTCGACGACGGCGCGGGCGCCGCGCGCTCGATCCTGGACGGGTGGAGCACGCAGGCGCCGTTCTTCTGGTTCGCGAACCTCAATGAGTGCCATTCGCCCTACCTGCCGCCGCGCGCGTACTCCGACATCGGCCTGCTCGGGCGGCTGCGGGCGGCCGAGGAGGCGCGGCGCTACCTGACGCTGGAGGCGATCTGGCGGGCGTGCGCGGGCGGGCTCGAGGTGCCGGAGGAGGCGCTGGAGCGCATGCGCCACCTGTACGCACGGTCGGTACGGCTGATGGACGACTGGCTCGCCGGCGTGCTTGGAACGCTGGACGCCCGCGGCGTGCTCGACGAGACGCTCGTTGTCGTCACGTCCGACCATGGCGAGAACTTCGGCGAGAGCGGGCTGATGGCGCACGCGTTCTCGCTCGACGAGCGCCTGACGCACGTGCCGCTGGTCGCGGCCGGCCCGGGCGCCGAGGAGCTCTCCGGCATCGTCAGCCTCGCCGACCTTCCACGCGCGCTGGCGCGCGCCGCGGGCATCCGGCACCCGTGGGGCCCGGACCTGTGCTCGGGCGTGGCCGTCGCCGAGTTCGACCCGCCGACAGGCCCCGGCGACGAGCGCGCGCAGCGCGTCGCCGCGGACTGGGGCGTCGGCGAGGCGGGCTTGCGCGTGCTGACGACCCCGCTCACGTCGGCGACGGACGGTTCGTCGAAGCTCGTCCGCCGCGGCGACGTCGAGCAGCTCTTCGACCTCGATTGCGACCTTCTCGAGCAACACCCGCTCGACCCCTCGGACCCGCGCGCCGACCAGCTCCGCGCCGCACTCGACCCGGCCCCCGCGGTCGTCGAAGCCCAAGGCGAAGCGAGCCCCGAGGAGCTCGCCGAGATCGAGGAGCGGATGAAGCTCCTGGGCTACATGTGAGACTCAGGGTCTGACCCCTCAGTTGCAGGATGCAAAAAAGGGGACAGACCCCTCACTTGCAGGATGCAGGAACGGGGACTGGCCCCTGAGTTGCGTCAGCGGTGGCGTTCGAGGTCCCGCCGCGGGGCGAAGCCCGCGCGGCGGTGCAGGCCGCCCCACATGCGGAAGTAAGGATCGCGGCCGCGGGCGTACGCGCCGGCGACGTTGATCGCCGCGGTGATTCGCGTGCGGACGAGGCCGCGGCGGCGCAGCATCCACGCGTAGGTGGAGCGCAGCCAGCGCAGCGTTCGCTCGTCGCCCCACGCCTGGGTGGTCGCCGCGCTGGCGTGGTGCAGGACGCGCGCGGCAGGGACGTAGTGGGTCGTGTAGCCGGCGCGCGCGATGCGCCAGCCGAGGTCGAGGTCCTCGGCGTACATCCACTGCTGGTCGTCGAAGCCGCCCGCCGTGTCCCAGGCCGCGCGGCGGACGAGCAGGAACGCGCCGATCGCCCAGTCCACGTCGCGCTCGCGCGACGGATCCCAGAAGCCCTCGAGGCACAGGCGGCCTCCGAAGCGCTTGTGGAAGCCGAGGTTGAACAGCGCGGTGAACGCGATCGTCGGGAACGCGTAGACCGAGTGCTGCGTCTCGCCGGAGGGCAGCTCGAGCCGCGGCGCGAGCACACCCGCGTGGGGATGGCGCTCGCCGGAGTCGAGCAAAGCGCGCAACGCGCCCGGCCGCAGCTCGACGTCCGCGTTCGCCGGGGCGATCCACGGCGCCGTCGACCGCGCGGCGACGAGGTTGACCGCCGCCCCGAAACCGAC
>VAYD01000192.1:0-428 GCA_005883905.1 Actinomycetota bacterium | reverse complement strand
AGGGCAACTCCGACCGGACCATCTCCGCCGACCCGTCGGACGACGCGTTGTCGACCACCCAGGCCTCCGCCGGCGGTTCGTCCGCCAACGAGCGTAGGCACTCCCGCAGCAGATCGCGCGTGTTCCAGGAGACGACGGCGACCGCAACGCGCTCGTCAGGCGGCACCGCTCACCTGCGGCACCGCCGCCGGCCGCAGGTACCCCACGACCTCGCGCACGAGCGAGCGCTCCAGCGCGGCGGTGGCGACGCCGGTGATCACGACGAACGTTGTCAGCTCGACCAACGCCGTCGCGAGCGTCTTGTGATCGGACATCGGGAGCTGGCGCATGATCAGCACGGCCGCCGCGGCCGGGACGGTGGGAGCGACGGCCCGCGCGGCATGGCGCAGCATCTCGAATCCCGGGAACAGCCGCATCAGGAAGTGCAC
>VAYD01000287.1 GCA_005883905.1 Actinomycetota bacterium | reverse complement strand
CTGCTGATCGAGGCAGCGGTGGTCCGCGGGCCGCGCGTCGGACTCGCGGCGGGCATGGGCGTGGCGACGGCGGACCTGACGTACGCCACGATCGCCGCGCTTGCGGGTGGAGCGGTCGGAGCGGCGCTGTCGAGCCACGAGACGGAGATCAAGCTCCTCGCGGCGGTCGTGCTCGCCGCGATCGCGGTGCACGGGCTCCTGCGCAGCGCCTCGGGCGATCTCGGCGGGGCACCCGAGTGGGGCACGCCGGCGGGCCACTACGCACGCTTCCTGGCGATCACGATGGCGAACCCGCTCACGATCGCCTCGTTCGCGGCGGTCGCCGCGGCGATCTCGCTGGATGGTCCGAGCGCGGCGGTCGCGTTCGCCGCAGGCGTCGGCGTGGCGTCGGCCGCGTGGCACGTGGGGCTGACGCTCGCCGCCGGCCACGCCGGGCGCTGGATCACGCCGCGCATCCGCCGCGGGCTGGCGGTCGGCGGGCGGCTGCTCATCCTGGCGATCGCGGTGCATCTCGCGGCCGGGGCGTAACGTGTCCCGCGATGGGCACCGAGCTTCCGATCGCCTGCTCGCTGGACGCCGCCGCCTTCGCTGACCGGCTCACGGAGATCGGCGCGCTCGGGCGCGAGGCGCTCATCGGCGCCGAGCGCGGCCGGCTGCGCTTCCGCAGCAGCGGCGACACCCGCGCGCGCCTGGACGCGATCGTCCGCGCCGAATCCGAGTGCTGTCCGTTCCTGACGTTCACGGTGACCGACGCGGGCGACGAGCTCGTGCTGACGATCGCCGCGCCGGAGGGAGCCGAGCTCGTCGCCGATGAGCTGGCAGCTGCCTTTCAGCCGGAGACGAACTGCTCCGGATCGCGGGCGAACGCGCCTGCGCAAGTGAGCGTGCAGAAGTAGTAGGCGGTGCCGTCGAACACGAGGCGTCCCGGGGCGTGGTCGGGGTCGACGGCCATCCTGCAGACCGGATCGATCGGCAGCCCGCCCGTGGCGGCGACGCCAACCCGCACCGCGGCGAACAGCTCGACCGGCTCGCGGACGTTGCGCAGCGCATGACGGCCGCGCGGCTCGTAGTAGACGCCCTCGACCGACGGCGCGAGCGCAGCCGTGTGGCCCGTGACGAGCACCTCGCCGCCGCTGGCCTCCGCCGAGACCCGTGCCGCGAGGTTGACCGCGGCGCCGAAGTAGTCCCCGTCGCGCTCGACGGCGGAGCCGTGGTGCAGCCCGACGCGGACGGCCGGGGCGCCGTGGCCGCGCATCACGTCGTGGGCGATGTGCAGCCCGAGCTCGACCGCCTCGCCCGGATCGGGGATGCGCAACAGGATCGCGTCCCCGATGGTCTTGACGTGTTCGCCGCCGCGCCCGGGCAGCTCGGCCTTCACCGCCTCGGAGAAATCCGCGACGAGGTTGGCGGCCTCCTCGTCCCCGTGCGCCTCGGTCAGGGCGGTGAACCCCGCGATGTCGGCGAACAGGAACGTGGCTTCGGTCATCGGAATCGACGCAACCGTAGGGCGTTGAGCACCACCGAGACGCTGGAGAACGCCATCGCCGCACCCGCGACGACCGGGTTCAGCAGGCCGATCGCGGCGAGGGGGATCGCCGCGATGTTGTAGCCGAACGCCCACGCGAGGTTCTGCTTGATCGTCCGCAGCGTCGCACGCGACAGCCTGATGGCCTCGCCCGCCGCGCGCAGGTCGCCCGAGACGAGCGTCAGGTCCGACGCCTCGATCGCGACGTCGGTGCCGGTTCCGATGGCCAGGCCCAGATCAGCCTGCGCGAGCGCCGGCGCGTCGTTGACCCCGTCGCCGACCATCGCCACGACGCGGCCTTCGGCCTGCAGGCGCCGGATCACGTCGGCCTTGTCAGAGGGCATGACCTCGGCGATCACCTCGTCGATGCCGACCTCTGCGGCGACGGCGCGCGCGGTCGTCGCGTTGTCGCCCGTCAGCAGCACGGGGCGCATGCCGAGCGCCTTCAGCGAGGCGACCGCCTCGCGTGAGCTCGGCTTGACGGTGTCGGCGACCGCCAGCACGGCGCGCGGTTCGCCATCGACCGAGGCGACGACCGCGGTGCGGCCCTGCGCCTCGGCGCCGCGGCGCGCGGCGCCGAGAGCGGGCGGCAGCGGCGTGTCCGGGCGCCCGACGCGGACCGTGTGGCCCTCGACCGTGCCGTCCACGCCCATACCTTCGCGGTTGGCGAAGCCCGTGACCGCGGGCAGCGTGCCGAACCGCTCGCGCGCCGCCCGGGCGACCGCCTGCGCGATCGGGTGCTCGGAGGCGTCCTCGACCGCCCCGGCGAGCCGCAGCACCGCCTCGTCGCCGGCGACCTCGACGAGGCTCATCCGCCCGCTGGTGACCGTGCCGGTCTTGTCGAGCACGATCGTGTCGACCTTGCGCGTCGACTCCAGGACCTCCGGGCCCTTGATGAGGATGCCGAGCTGCGCGCCGCGGCCGGTCCCGACCAGCAGCGCCGTCGGCGTCGCGAGCCCGAGCGCGCACGGGCAGGCGATGATCAGCACCGCGACGGCGGCGGTGAAGGCGAACGCCGTGTCCTCGCCCGCGCCGATCCAGAAGCCCAATGTCGCGAGCGACAGGCCGATCACGACCGGGACGAAGATGCCCGACACGCGATCGGCGAGCCGTTGCACCGGCGCCTTGCCGTTCTGCGCCTCGGTCACGAGCCTGGCGATCTGCGCCAGCGCCGTGTCGGTTCCGATCCGCGTGGCGCGCACGATCAGCCGGCCGCCGGCGTTGACCGTCGCGCCGGCGACGGCGGAACCCGGAGAGACCTCGACGGGCACCGACTCGCCGGTGAGCAGCGACTGGTCGACGGCGGAGGAGCCCTCCTCGACGACCCCGTCGGTGGCGACCTTCTCGCCCGGGCGCACGACGAAGCGGTCGCCGACGGCGAGCTGCTCGACCGGCACGCGCCGCTCGTTGCCCTGGTCGTCCAGGACCGACACGTCCTTGGCGCCGAGCTCGAGCAGCGCGTGCAGCGCGGCGCCGGCGCGGCGCTTGGCGCGCGCCTCGAAGAAGCGCCCGGCGAGGATGAACGTCGTGACGATCGACGCCGTCTCGAGGTAGATCTCGTCGCCCGTGCCGCCGGCGCGGGGGATGATGTCGAAGCTCATGCGCATGTCGTTCATTCCGGCGTCGCCGAGGAACAGCGCATAGAGCGACCACAGCCACGCCGCCAGGACGCCGAGGCTGACCAGCGTGTCCATCGTGGCCGCGCCGTGCTTGAGGTTGGACCATGCCGCGCGGTGGAACGGCCACGCGCCCCAGAGCACGACGGGGGTCGCCAGCTGCAGCGACAGCCACTGCCAGT
>VAYD01000286.1:3831-4281 GCA_005883905.1 Actinomycetota bacterium | reverse complement strand
GCAACATCTGCCGCTCGCCGACCGCGGAGGGCGTCATGCGCCACCTGCTCGACGAGCGCGGGCTCGACGGCGAGATCGAGGTGGCGAGCGCCGGGACCGGCGGCTGGCACGCGGGCTCGCCGCCCGACGCGCGCGCGACGGAGGCCGCGCAAGCGCGCGGGATCACCCTGGAGGGCGCCGCCCGGCAAGTGACGCGCTCGGACTTCGAGGACTACGACGTGCTGGTCGCGATGGACCGCGAGAACCTCGCCGACCTGCGCGCGATCGCGCCGCCGGGAACCGAGGGAAAGGTCCGGCTGCTGCTCGACGGGCGTGACGTGCCCGACCCCTACTACGGCGGCCCCCGCGGGTTCGAGGAGGTCCTCGACCTGGTCCAGGCGGGCTGTGAGCGGCTGCTCGATGATCTCGCTCCCTGACGAGCTCGGCTCGATCGCCTCGGCGCATCGCGTC
>VAYD01000286.1:0-3727 GCA_005883905.1 Actinomycetota bacterium | reverse complement strand
CTGCGCTGGCTGGCGGAGGCCATCGGCGTCCCCGAGGTCGTGGCGGTCGGCGACGACTTCCTGGCGCTGCGGTGGGTCGACGAAGGCCTCCTCGACGAGGAGGCCCTCGGCCGCGACCTCGCCGCGCTGCACGGCGCGGGCGCGCCGGGGTTCGGCTGGACGCCGCACGGCGGCCCGTTGCGGCTCGGCGCCGCTGAACTGCCCTCCGGCGAGGGCGAGGACTGGGCGACGTACTACGCGCGCTGGCGGATCGCGCCGCTCGCCGACCAGGCGCTTGAGCGCGGCGCGCTGTCGCGCGAGGGCCGCGCGGTGATCGAGCGCGTCTGCGAGCGGATGGCGGACCTGGCCGGGCCGCCCGAGGACCCGGCGCGGCTGCACGGCGACCTGTGGTCGGGCAACGTCATGGGCGGGACGGACGGGCGGCCGATCCTCGTCGACCCGGCGGCGTACGGCGGCCACCGCGAGGTCGACCTGGCGATGCTGCGGCTCTTCGGCCGGATCTCGGATACGACGCTCGCCGCGTACGAGGAGCGCCTGCCGCTCGCTGAGGGCCACGCGGAGCGCGTGCAGCTGTACCAGCTGCTGCCGCTGCTGGTGCACGCGGTGCTGTTCGGCGGCTCGTACGGCGCGAGCGCCGCGCAGGCGGCGCGGCGCTACGCCGGCGGCTGAGCGGCCCAGGGTTCCCGTTCGATCGCGAACGCGTTGCAGGCGTAGCTGACCAGGTGGTAGAAGCCCGCCAGGCAGACGAGCTCGACGAGCTGGTCGTCGGGCCAGCCCGCGCGCAGCTCGGCCCATAGCTCGTCGCTCACGGTCGCGGTCTCGTGGAGCTCGTCGCACAGCCGCACGAGCACCCCGGCGCGGCCGTCAAGCACGTCTCCCCGCCACAGTGCCTCGGCATCCACGCCCGCCGCCGGTGCGAACACGGTCGCATGCACGCCCCACTCGTAGCCCGCGCCGCACAGCGCGGTCGTCCGGTGGATCACGATCTCGCGCTCCTCGGCGGGCAGGCGGCCGAACGACAGCAGGCTCGAGCCGATCTGGCGAAAGCGGTCGAGCAGCACGTCGTGATGCGCGATCGTCCGGAAGAGCTTCAGCGGCTCCGCCTCCACCGGGCCCATCAGCCGCTTGAGCGCGTCCTCCACCTTCGGCTCGTAGGGCGGCTCGAGTGGCGCCAGGCGTGTCATGGTTCTAAAATCGAAGCATGCCTGTCAAGCACCGCCACCCCATCGCCGACCTCTTCGACCTGCTCGGCCGGCGCTGGGCGCTGCGCGTGCTGTGGGAGCTGCGCGACGACCCGGTCCCCTACCGCATCCTGCGCGAGCGCTGCGACGAGGTGTCGACCTCCGTCCTCGCGACGCGCCTGCGCGAGCTTGCCGCAGCGAGCATCGTCGAGCAGACGCCCGACGGCTACGCGCTGACCTCGAGCGGCCGCGAGCTCCTCGACCACCTGCGCCCGCTCAACGAATGGTCAAAACGCAACATTTGGCACTGAGGGGTCAGACCCCTCAGTGTCAGCCGCGGCCGTCGTCGCCCAGTTCGAGCACCGCGAGGAACGCCTCCTGCGGGACTTCGATGCGGCCGACCTGCTTCATGCGCTTCTTGCCCTCCTTCTGGCGCTCGAGGAGCTTGCGCTTGCGAGAGATGTCGCCGCCGTAGCACTTGGCGGTGACGTCCTTGCGGAAGGCCTTGACGGTCTCGCGGGCGATGATGTGCGAGCCGATTGCGGCCTGGATCGGGACGTCGTACTGCTGGCGCGGGATCTTCGCCCGCAGCTTCTCGGTCAGCGTGCGGCCGACCTCGTAGGCCTTGTCGCGGTGGACGACCATCGACAGCGCATCGACGGGATCGCCGGCCAGCAGCACGTCGAGCTTCGCCAGGTTCGAGGCCCGCAGGCCGCTGATCTCGTAGTCCAGCGACGCGTAGCCGCGCGTGCGCGACTTCAGCTGGTCGAAGAAGTCCAGGACGATCTCGGAAAGCGGCAGGTCGTAGTTGATCTGCACGCGCTCGGCCGACAGGTAGTGCATGCCGGTGTGCTCGCCGCGGCGCTCCTGGCAGAGCTCCATCACCTGCCCGACGAACTCCTTGGGCGTGAGGATCGACGCCTTCACGTAGGGCTCGCGGATCTCGGCGATCGCCGCCGGGTCGGGCATGTCCGACGGGTTGTGGACCTCGACGACCTCGCCGTCGGTCTTGGTCACCTCGAACCCCACCGACGGCATCGTCGCCATCAGCTCGAGGTCGTACTCGCGCTCCAGGCGCTCGCGGACGATGTCCATGTGCAGCAGCCCGAGGAACCCGCAGCGGAAGCCGAACCCCAGCGCGTCGGACGTCTCCGGCTCCCAATCGAGCGCCGCGTCGTTGAGCGTGAGCTTCTCGAGCGCGTCACGCAGGTCCGGGTAGTCGTCGTTGACGATCGGGAACAGGCCGCAGAAGACCATCGGCTTGACCTCCCGATAGCCGGGCAGCGCCTCGGTCGCCGCCCCGGCCTTCGTCGTGAGCGTGTCGCCGACAGCGAGCTTCGTCACGTCCTTGATGCCGGTGATCAGGTACCCGACCTCGCCGGCGCTGAGCGCGTCCACCGGCGTCATGGCCGGCGTGAAGAAGCCGATGTCGTCGATGTCGGCCTCCGTGCCGGCCTGCATCGCCCGGATCCCCTCGCCCTTCTTGAACGTGCCGTCCACGACGCGGATGTAGGCCACGACCCCGCGGTACTGGTCGAACTCAGAGTCGAAGATCAGCGCGCGCGGCGGCGCGCCCGCGTCGCCTGACGGCGGCGGCACGCGCGCGACGAGCTGCTCGAGCACCTCGGTCACTCCCTCACCGGTCTTGCCGGAGATCGTGAGGATGCCCTCGGCCGGCTCGCCGATCAGCTCGGAGACCTCGGCGGCGACGCGCTCCGGCTCGGCGCCGGGCAGGTCGATCTTGTTCAGGCACGGGATCAGCTCCAGCCCGGCGTCGACGGCGAGGTACGTGTTCGCCACCGTCTGGGCCTCAACCCCCTGCGACGCGTCGACCACGAGCAGCGCGCCCTCGCACGCTGCGAGCGACCGCGACACCTCGTAGGTGAAGTCCACGTGGCCGGGCGTGTCGATCAGGTGGAGCTGGTAGGTCTCGCCGTTGCGAGCCTCGTAGTAGACGCGGACCGCCTGTGCCTTGATCGTGATCCCGCGCTCGCGCTCGAGGTCCATCGAGTCGAGCACCTGCGCGCGCATCGACCGCGGGTCGACGGTGTGCGTCATCTCCAGGATGCGATCGGCCAGCGTCGACTTCCCATGGTCGATGTGGGCGATGATCGAGAAGTTGCGCCGGCGGCGCAGCCGCCCGAGCACCGCGATCTCGATCCGCCGCGCCTCCGGGATGCGCATCGCGAGCACGAGCGCCACGTACACGACGAAGCCCGCGATCGCGGCGGCGGACACGGACACCAGCTGGGCGAGGATCGAGTCGCCGAGCGCGTTGTCGAGCGCCCACCACGTGCCGTAGGCCGCGCCGCCGAGCGCCGCGGACGCGACGGTGATCTGCGCGACGGCCATGAGCGTGCGCCCGGCCTCGAGGCGCCCGTGCAGCTCGCGGCGCAGGTAGTACGCCTGGCTGAACGTCATGCCCGCGCTCGCCACGGCCGTGCCGATGACCAGGCCCGCAATGCCGAACGGCTTGTAGAACGCGAGGCTGATCAGCGCGTTCACCACGAGGTTCGCCGTCGCGAGGCCGGTCGGGATCCAAGGCC
>VAYD01000285.1 GCA_005883905.1 Actinomycetota bacterium | reverse complement strand
GGCAGTACTTCGGCCTGCCCTCGTGCAGATAGAGGGACCAGCCCGCGAATGCGCCGCCCTGGGCGATGATCACGCCGTGGGCCCCCTCCTCGGGAACGACGAGCTCCGCCGTCACCGCGTGGGATTTGTTCTTGAGGTTCAGGATCGAGTTCTCGCTGAGGCGCCCCATGCCGCCGTAGAGGATCTGCTTCTGTCCCTTGACGAGAACCGGCCGCCCGGCGAGGTCGGAGTTGAAGCGCTCGATCCGACGGTCGTCGAGCGGTAGCACGTTGTACTTGACCGCCTCGATGAGCCACAGCCGCTGCAGCTCGGCGAGCTTCTCGGGATGCTCGGCCGCGATGTCGTGTGCCTGGGTCCAGTCGGTGCTGGTGTCGTACAGCTCCCAGACGTCCTTGTCGAGCGGGGGCAGATCCTCGGTGAGGACCCACGGAACGCTGTGACGTGTGACCGCGGTCCAGCCCTTGTGGTAGATGCCGCGGTTGCAGAACATCTCGAAGTACTGCGTCGAATGCGTAGGCCATGCTCACGCCGTGCAAGGGCATCTGCTGGATGCCGTTGACGAACGTCGGCTCCGGCAGGCCGGCCGCGTCCAGGACGGTGGCGGCGACGTCGATGATGTGGTGGAACTGGCTGCGCACCTCACCCCGCGCCTTGAAGCCCTTGGGCCAGTGCACGACCGTCCCGTTGCGGGTGCCGCCGAAGTGCGATGCCACCTGCTTGGTCCACTGGTACGGCGTGTCCATCGCGTGCGCCCAGCCCACCGCATAGTGGTTGTACGCGGCGGGCGTGCCGAACCCGTCGATGTGCGCAGCCATGAACTCCGGCGTCTCGAACTGCGCTGCGCCGTTGAGCGCGATGATCTCGTTGAACGTGCCGTTGGGGGTCCCTTCCGCGCTGGCGCCGTTGTCGCCGATGATCAGGTAGATCAGCGTGTCTTCGAGGATCCCGAGATCGGCGAGCGAGTCGACGATTCGCCCGACGTGATGGTCGGTGTGCTCCATGAAGCCCGCGTAGACCTCCATCTGGCGCGCGAGCACCGGCTTGAGCTCCTCCGGCAGGTCCGCCCAGGCCGGGATCTCGTCCGGGCGCGCGGTCAGCTCCGCGTCCGCGGGGATGACGCCCAGCTCCTTCTGGCGGGCGAAGGTCTCCTCGCGGATCGCGTCCCAGCCGGCGTCGAAGCGGCCCTTGTATTTGTCGCTCCATTCCTTCGGCGCGTGGTGCGGCGCATGGGTCGCTCCGGGGGCGAAGTACATGAAGAACGGCTTGTCGGGCATCAGCGACTTCTGCTGCCCGATCCAGGTGATCGCGTGATCCGCCAGATCCTCGGTGAAGTGGTAGCCCTCCTCCGGCGTCTTCGGCGGCTCGATCGGCGTGACGCCGTCGTAGAGCGCCGGGTAGTACTGGTTGGTCTCCGCGCCGACGAAGCCGTAGAAGTACTCGAAGCCGCTGCCCAGGGGCCACTGGCCGAACGGCCCTATCGGGCTCGTCTCCCAGACCGGCACCTCGTGGCACTTCCCCAGCTGGGCGGTGCTGTAGCCGTTGAGTTTCATGGTCTCCGCCAACGGCGCAGCGGTATCCGGTCGGATGGAGTCGTAGCCGGGCGCCGAGGTGGCGATCTCCGTGATGCCGCCCATGCCGACCGCGTGGTGGTTGCGGCCGGTAAGTAGCGCCTGGCGGGTCGGCGAGCACAGCGCCGTCGTGTGGAAGCGGTTGAACTTCAACCCGCCATCGGCCAGCCGATCGAACGTCGGCGTGTGGCACGGGCCGCCAAACGCGCTCGTCGAGCCGAACCCGGCGTCGTCGAGCAGGACCACCAGGACGTTCGGCGCACCATCCGGGGGACGCAGCGTCTCGATCGGCGGAAACGACGTGTCGGGATCCTTGGCGTCGTAGGTCGTGAGTCCCACGTGCTGTCGCGAGGGAATCGGGAGCACGCTGCGCGGAACCTCGGCCTTGGCACGGGTTGAAGCGGGCCTCCCATTCTCCGAATGAGCCACGACTCTCCTTCCCGCCGCGACGCACGGCGATTGACGACCGCACCACACGCCCGCGGCCTGGGCTGCTTCGACTGTGACGTCACCCGGCTCGGAGCACATCGCCCGGAAAGGATGAATTTCGACCGCTGCGCCACTGCGGCGAGTCGACGGCCCGACACCAGCCCTGGCGCGAAGGCGTGTGGCGCCGGCACGACGCCGCGAGTATCGTCGGCTCGTCGAAGCAATGAGTTGTTTTCCAACCGCCTCGCTCGGCCCCCGGGGCCGAGCCTCGGCTTCGCACTTCGAGTCACCGCGGATCAGGCCAGCATTCGAGCTCTCGGAGTCAAAGCTTAATCCGCCGCGCATCAGCGAGCGGACCGTGTTGCGCAGCCGTCTTGTCGAACGGCTCAGCGGCGAGAACGGCTCGCCTGTCGTCGTGCTTTCCGCGGGCCCCGGATACGGGAAGACGACGGCTCTCGCCCAGTGGGCGGCCACGGACAACAGACGACGCTTCGCCTGGGTGTCTATCGATCGTCACGACGACGATCCGGTGGTCCTGCTCACGTACGTGGCCGCCGCCTTGGACCGTCTTTCGCCGCTGGACCCGAGCGTCTTCGAGGCATTGGCATCGGCCGGCGCGTCAGTCGAGGCGACGATCGTCCCGCGCCTCGGGTCGGCGTTCGCAGGGATGAAAACGCCTGTCGTTCTCGTGCTCGATGACGTGCATGCGATTACCAATCCGCAGTGCATCGACGCGATCGTCGCGCTCGCGGATGACATCTCCGGCGAGTCGCAGCTGGCGCTGTCGACCCGGGACCGGACAGCCCTTCCGCTCGCGCGCCTTCGCACCCGCGAGGTCATGCGGGAGCTCGGTCCTGATGACCTGCGCATGGATGAGGCCGAGGCACGGGCGCTCCTGGACACGGCGGGAGTTGAGGCCTCGGACGACCTCGTCAGCAAGCTGGTCAACCACACCGAGGGGTGGCCGGCCGGCCTGTACCTGGCCGCACTGTCGGCCCAGACCACCGGTGCGCGTTCCGGACGCATGAGTCCGCTCACCGGGAACGACCCATTTGTCGTCGAGTTCCTGCAATCGGAGTTCCTTATGCAGCTGCCTCCCGCTCAGCTGCGACTGCTCAAGGAGACGAGCATCCTCGATGAGCTGTCCGGGCCGCTCTGCGACGCGATCCTCGGGTCGACCGACTCGGCGGCTGTCCTCGATTCGTTGGAGCGTTCGAACGGGTTCGTGGTCGCTCTGGATCGCGAGCGAGAGTGGTATCGCTGCCACACGCTCGTCCGCGAGTTGCTCGCAACCGAGCTCGCGCACTCCGGGCAGGATGCGGTTTTGCTGCTGCTCAGCCGAGCCTTCGACTGGTGTGCAGCGAACGGACAGGAGACCGCCGCGATCGCGTATGGCCAGGCGGCCGGCGATCGAGATCGCGTTGCGGCGACGATGGAGCGGTGCATCCAACCCGTGTTCCAGAGCGGCCGCGCCGCAACGGTGGCGCAATGGCTCGACTGGCTCGAAGCGCATGACGGGTTGACGCGTTACCCGGCGGTGGCCGTGATCGGCTCGATGTTCTACGCCGTCACCGGCAGGCCCACGGCATCCGACCGCTGGGGCGATGCCGCCGAGCTGGGCACATACGAAGGGCACCTGCCCGACGGCAGCGAGTCGATCGAGTCCTGGCGCGCCCTCTTGCGTGCGTTTCGCTGCCGACACGGCGTCGCGGCGATGCGAAGCGACGCCTTGCTCGCGGTGGAGTCTCTCGCTCCGGGAAGCGAGTGGCGCCCCGCGGCTGTCGTGGTGCTCGGGTTGGCGGAGCTTATGAGCGGGTTTCCGGACGAGGCCGACGACCGGTTCGCCGACGCGGC
>VAYD01000314.1 GCA_005883905.1 Actinomycetota bacterium | reverse complement strand
GGCGACCTGCAGGCCACGCCGCTCCAGATGGCGACGGTCTACTCGACGATCGCGACCGGCGGCCGCGTGCCCAAGCCGCACCTCGGGCTGCGCGTCCAGGACTCCAGCGGGCGCCTGATCCAGCAGCTGAACCCCGGCTCGCCGCGCCACGTCGACATCAACTCCACCTACCAGCAGGCGATCATGGACGGCCTGCATGCGGCGGCCTCGCAGCCGGGCGGCACGTCGTTCGACGTGTGGAACGGATGGGACCAGAACCGCTTCCCGATCTTCGGCAAGACCGGCACCGCGCAGCGCAACGGCCAGCAGGACCAGTCCTGGTACGTGGCCTACAGCTACGACGGCGCGCCGAACCACAAGCCGATCGTCGTCGCGGTCACGATCGAGAAGGGCGGCTTCGGCGCCGAGGCCGCGGCGCCCGCGGCGCGCCTGATCATCTCCAAGTGGTTCGGCCAGAAGGGCAAGTTCGTGGCGGGGAGCTCGCACACCCGATGAGCGCCACTCCCATCACCGACCCGCATTCGGACGGCGCTCCCGCGCCGCGCCCGCCGGGGCTGCTGCCGTTCGACCCGGTGCTCGCGCTCGCCGGCATCGGGATCATGATCTGCTCGCTCGTGACGCTGCACGCCGCCACCGCCGGCGGCCGCGGCTATCGCCCTGACATCCCGGGCAACCCGGACTACTTCGTCAATCGTCAGGGGATCTACTTCGTCGTCGGCACCGTGCTGGCGATCGGGCTCTCGCGGCTGGACTACAGCCGGCTGCGCGAGCTCAAGTACGGGCTCTACGCCCTCTTGATGGCGTCGATCCTGCTCGTCCTGGCCGTCGGTTCGGTGGCCAAGGGCGCGCAGCGCTCGATCCAGCTGCCGTTCTTCTCGTTCCAGTCTTCAGAGATCGGGAAGGTGCTGATCGTCCTCGTCCTGGCTGCGTTTGTGACCGATCGCTCCAGGAGCCTGGGCTCCCGGGACACGACCGCGCGGGTGATGCTGCTCGCGCTGATCCCGGCGGCCTTCGTGATGATGCAGCCCGACCTGGGCTCGAGCCTGGTCTACGTGGTGATCGTCCTGACCGTCCTGTTCGTGGCCGGCGCGCCGTGGCAGCACTTCGCCGCGCTCGCCGCGCTCGGAGCGGTCGCGATCGCCCTCGTCCTCGTCGCGGCCCCCGCGGTCGGCGTCGAGGTCGTCAAGCCCTACCAGAAGGACCGCCTGACGGCGTTCCTCAACCCGACCGACAACCCTGCGAAAGAGGGTTACCAGCAGAACCAGTCGCGGATCGCGATCGGCTCCGGCGAGAAGACCGGACGCGGTCAGAACGCGACGCAGACAAAGCTCAACTTCCTGCCCGAGCACCACACGGACTTCGTGTTCGCGGTGGTCGGCGAGCAGTGGGGCTTCGTCGGTGCTGCGCTGGTGCTCTCGCTCTTTGCCCTGCTCATATGGCGCGGGCTACGGATCCTCACCATGGCCAAGAACCTCTATGGAGCGCTCGTCGCCGGAGGCGTAGTTGCCATGCTGATGTTCCAGGTCTTCGTCAACGTGGGCATGACGATCGGCATCATGCCGATCACGGGCATCCCACTCCCGCTCATGAGCTACGGCGGGTCGTCGGTCATCACCACGCTATTGGCCTTGGGGCTCCTGCAGTCGATTTACGCGCAGGGGCGCCAGGCGGCGGCCTACAAGGGCCGTATCCTCAGCTTTTAAAGGAATTCGAGACAAGTGAAGAAGCAAGTTCTGGTCAGCGTTGACCGTGGGGAGACCCGTGTCGCGCTGATGGAGGCGTCAGGTACGCCCGCCGCGGCGAAAAGCCGCTCGCGGGCGCGCAAGACGCCGGCAACAACATCCGACTACCGCGTCGCGGAGCTCTATTTCGAGCGCCGCGGCAACCGCTCCATCGTGGGCAACATCTACAAGGGCAAGGTCGACAACGTCCTGCCCGGCCTCGAAGCCGCGTTCGTCGACATCGGGCTCGACAAGAACGGGTTCCTGCACGTCGACGAGATCGTGCTCCCGGGCATCGAGGTCCAGCGCCGCGGGCGCGAGGGCGGCGCCGGCAAGAAGATCACCGAGCTGCTGAAGCCCGGTCAGGAGGTCGTCGTCCAGGTCGTCAAGGACCCCCTGAAGTCCAAGGGCGCGCGGCTGAGCATGGAGCTCACGATCGCCGGGCGCTACATGGTCTACACGCCGACCGGCGAGGGCGTGGGTGTCTCCAAGCGCCTCGACGACAAGGAGCGCGAGCGCCTGCGCAAGGAGGCCTAGGCGCTCGACCTCGGCGGCGGCGGCGCGATCATCCGCACCGCGGCGCACGGCGCCAAGCGTGCCGACTTCGAGCGCGAGCTGCAGTACCTGTTCAGGCTGCACGACGTGCTGCAGAAGCGCGTCGAGGCCGCCACGGCGCCGGAGATGGTCTTCCAGGAGGCCGACCTGTCCGTGCGCGTCGTGCGCGACATCTTCAGCGCCGACTTCGAGCGCGCGATCGTCGACGACGAGCGCCAGCACCAGCGGCTCGTGTCGTTCTTCTCGCGCACGGCGCCCGAGCTGGTCGACCGCGTCGAGCTCTACCAGGAGTCGACGCCGCTGTTCGAGGCCTACGACGTCGACAAGGAGATCGAGGGCCTGATCTCCAAGCGCGTGGACCTGCCCTCGGGCGGCTACCTGATGATCGACTACGCCGAGGCGCTGACGGTCATCGACGTCAACTCGGGCTCGTTCGTCGGGCGCGGCAAGCAGGCGCGCCTGGAGGACACGATCACCAAGACGAACCTCGAGGCCGCCGAGGAGGTCGTGCGCCAGCTGCGGCTGCGCGACATCGGCGGGATCATCGTCATCGACTTCATCGACATGGCGCGGGCGCGCAACCGCGACGCGGTGCTCAAGACGCTGCGCAAGTCGCTCGAGGAGGACCGCACCAAGACGTTCACCGCCGAGATCTCGAGGCTCGGCCTCGTCGAGATGACGCGCCAGAACGTGACCGAGGGCGTGCGCGAGATCCTCACGCGCCCATGCCCGACCTGCGACGGCGACGGCGTCATCAAGTCCGAGGAGACGATCGCGATCGAGTTCGAGCGCCGGATGCGCGAGATCGCCTCGCGCGCCAAGCGCGACGTCGAGGCGTTCCTGGTGCAGATGAACCCGCGCGTGAGCGCGCAGTTCACCGGCAACGGCTCGCGCGTGCTGCACGAGCTCGAGACCGAGACGGGCAGGGTGTTCTTCTTCACCGGATCCGAGGGTCTGCCGCTCGACCACTTCGACGTGGTGATGGAGGGCAAGACCGCCGACGTCGAGGAGCGCGCGATTCCGTTCAGCGCCGGCGACGAGGTGCTCGTGCACATCATCGAGCCGCACATGTACGAGGTCGACGACGCGGTCGCGAAGATCGACGGCTACATCGTCTCGGTCGCCGGCGGCGGGAAGTTCGTCGGCGAGAAGCGCCTGGTGCGCATCGAGGAGCCCGGCCGCACGGCCGCCAAGGCGGTCCTGCTCGACGATTCGCCGCGGGCCGGGAACGGCGACGGCGACGACGATGCCCTAGAATCGAAGCCTCGGCGCCGCGGCCGCAGAGGCGGACGGCGCCGTTCCGCTGCCAAGGCGGAGTCGACAGCTTCGGAGTGACCTGAACCATGTACGCGATCGTGAAGACCGGCGGTAAGCAGTACCGCGTCGAGCAGGATCAGACCCTGCTCGTGGAGCGCCTTGCCGCCGACGAGGGCGCGACCGTCGCGCTCGAGCCGGTGCTCTTCCGCTCGGACGACGCCGTCTTCGGCGCCGACGCGCTGAAGAAGGTCAAGGTCGAGGCCAAGGTGCTCGCTCACGAGCGCGGCCCGAAGCTGCGGGTGTTCAAGTTCAAGCCCAAGCGCGGCTACAAGAAGCGGACCGGGCACCGCCAGGAGCTCACCCGCATCCAGGTCACCAAGATCTCGAACTCCAAGTAAGGACTGTCATGGCGCACAAGAAGGGCCTCGGCTCCTCGCGCAACGGGCGCGACTCCAACCCGAAGATGCTCGGCGTCAAGGTCTTCGCCGGCCAGCAGGTGACGGGCGGCGAGATCATCGTTCGCCAGCGCGGCACGCGCTTCAAGGCCGGCGACGGCGTCGGCCTGGGCAAGGACGACACGCTCTTCGCCCGCGCCGCCGGCACGGTCGAGTTCACCACGGGCCGCCGCGGCCGCATGGTGAACGTCGTGCCCGGCGACGCGGCCTAGCGCCACTCCGGGGACACTCCCCCAGTGGCGTCACTCGTTATGTGACGCCTTGCGCGATCCGCCCAGGATCGCGCCCGCGACCGCTGCGAAGAAGCCGATCAGGATGAGGGCGTTCGTCTGCACCGCGAGCCCGATGATGAGGACCACGACGCCGACGATCGAGAGGATCGTTCCGGGGTGCGCCTTCACGAGGGCTGTGCGGTCGGGCGGATGAGCATCTCGTTGACGTCGACGTGCGGGGGCTGCGACACGGCGTACATCACAGCACGTGCGATGTCCTCGGGGTGGAGCGCCCCCGGCCCGGCGCCGTTGTCGAAGAACGGCGTGTCGACCATGCCGGGCTCGATGATCGTCACGCGCACGCCCGTGTCGTTGAGGTCCTGGCGCACCGCTTCGCCCATCGCGGTGACCGCCCATTTGGTGCACGAGTAGAGGCTGCCCGGCAGGGCACGGCGGCCCGCGACGCTGCCCGTCACGAGCAGGTGGCCCTTGCTCTCCGTCACGGACGGGATGGCCGCGCGCAGCGTGTACGCGGCGCCCAGGACGTTCGTGAGCACCATCGAGCGCCAGTGCTCGGGTGACTCCTTCAGCCAGCCGCGGCTGGCGCCGAAGCCGGCATTGGCGAAGACGACGTCGATCCGGCCGAAGCGGTCCAGCGCGGCCTGCATCAGGCGCTCGTTGTCCTCCCAGGCGGTGACATCCGTCTCGACCGCGATCGCGCGCTCGTCGCCGATCTCGGACACGAGCGCGTCGAGCTTCTCCTTCGAGCGCGCCGCGAGGACGAGGTCGTTTCCGTCGGCGGCTGCGGCGCGGGCGGTGGCGGCACCGATGCCGCTCGATGCTCCGGTGATCACGAAGACGCGATCGTCGGCCATGGGTTCACTCCTACGATTCGTGGTCGATGCTCTCTGACAAGGCTCGCATCTTCGTTCAAGCAGGGCGCGGCGGCGACGGCTGCATGTCGTTCCGCCGTGAGGCGCATGTCCCGCGCGGCGGCCCCGACGGCGGCGACGGCGGGCACGGCGGCGACGTCATCCTCGTCTGCGACGACTCGCTGCGCGACCTGCAGTCCTTCAAGCGCCGCGCGCACTACAAGGCCGATCGCGGCCGTCACGGCGAGGGCTCGCAGCGCCACGGCGCCGACGGCGGCGACCTGATCGTCCGCGTCCCGCCGGGGACGGTCGCCACGCTCGAAGACGGGACCGTGCACGACCTGGTCGTGCCGGGCCAGCGCGCGGTCGTGGCGAGCGGCGGAAGCGGCGGGCGCGGCAACAAGCGCTGCAGCTGAAGCTGCTCGCCGACGTCGGGCTCGTCGGGCTGCCGAACGCCGGCAAGTCGTCGCTGCTCTCGCGCATGACGCGCGCGGCGCCGAAGATCGCGAGCTACCCGTTCACGACGCTCGAGCCGGTGCTCGGCACGCTCGAAGGGCCGGACCGCCAGCTCATCCTGGCCGACATCCCGGGCCTGATCGAGGGCGCGTCGGAGGGCGCCGGCCTCGGCCACGAGTTCCTCGCGCATGTCGAGCGCACCCGGCTGCTTGTCCACGTGCTCGATCTCGCACCGCTGGACGCATCGGACCCCGAGGCGAACTTCGCCACGATCGAGCACGAGCTCGAGCTGCACGACGCGCGGCTCGCGCGGCTGCCGCGGATCCTCGCTCTGTCCAAGGCGGACCTCGTGACCGAGGAGCAGGCGGCAGCGGCCAAGGCGGCGTGGGAGCAGCGGCTCGGCGAGGACGTGCCGGTGTTCGTCACGTCGTCGGCGACGCGCCAGGGCCTCGACGAGCTGGCGACCGAGCTGCTGCGGCGCGTGCCGGTTCGCGCGGCCGCGCCGGCGGAGGACGGACCCACCGCCTTCGGCGGCGTGTGCCCCGAGGACGTGGCGGAACTGGCCGAGCATCGAGTGTTCAAACCGGCTTCGCGCCGCGGCTTCAAGGTCGACCGCGTCGACGACGGGCTCTTCCGCGTCGAGGGCGAGGCGGTGGACCGGCTGATCGCGCGTCACGATCTCGACAACGAGGACGCGCTTATCCACGTCGAGGGGCGCCTGCGGCGCATGGGCGTCATCCGCGCGCTCG
The DNA here is from genome assembly GCA_005883905.1 of Actinomycetota bacterium. Lineage (GTDB taxonomy): Bacteria > Actinomycetota > Thermoleophilia > Solirubrobacterales > Solirubrobacteraceae > AC-49. Next base: position 1,609 of record VAYD01000314.1, on the reverse strand, counting down.
AAGCCGCCGGCTTCCAGCCCGGCGACGACGTGGAGATCGCGGGCGTCGTGTTCGAACTGGACCCCGGATAGCCTGCGCGCTCACGTGAGCCGCGCCGTCGTCAAGCTGGGATCGAGCATCGTCGCCGACGAGGGCGGTGCGCTGCGCGCGGACGTGCTCGACCGCGTCTGCGGCGCCGTTGCCGACTACCACGGAGCCGGCAACGAGATCGTCGTCGCGACGAGCGGCGCGATCGCGCGCGGCATCGAGATGATGGACCTGCCGGTACGCCCGACGGCGATCGAGGACCTGCAGGCCGCGAGCGCGGTCGGCCAGGGCAAGCTCTACCGCGTCTACGACGAGCTGCTGCGCGCCCGCGGCGTCACAACCGCCCAGGTGCTGCTCACGTTCTTCGACATGAGCGCCCGCGGCCATTACCTCAACGCGCGCCGCACGCTGCGGCGGCTGCTCGACTGGCGCGTCGTGCCGGTCGTCAACGAGAACGACACGACGACGACCGACGAGATCTCGTTCGGCGACAACGACTTCCTCGCCGCGCAGCTCGCGATCCTCATCGGCGCCGAGCACCTGATCCTGCTGACCGACATCGACGGGCTCTACACCGCGGACCCGCGCACGACGGCGAGCGCCGAGCTTGTCGGCGAGGTGACGGACTTCGAGGGGCTGACGTCGTTCGACATCGCCGCCACGACGTCGCCGCTCGGCTCGGGCGGGATGCGCTCGAAGGTCGTGGCGGCGGAGATGGTGACGGCCGCGGGCATCCCGGCGACGGTCTGCAACGGGCTGTCGGAGACGGCCCTGACGGCGGCGCTCGCCGGCGAGCAGGTCGGCACGCGCTTCCCGGCCCGCGAGTCGCGGATCTCTTCGTTCAAGCTCTGGCTGCGCTACGCCAAGCCCTCGCACGGGACGGTGGTCGTGGACGCCGGCGCGGCGCGCGCGCTGCGCGAGGGCGGCACCTCGCTGCTGCCGGTCGGGATCGTCGAGGTCGACGGTGCGTTCGGCGCCGGCGATGCGGTCGAGGTCGCCGACCGCGGCGGCGTGCTCATCGGCAAAGGCATCTGCAACTACTCGGCGACGGAGCTGCGGCGCATCCGCGGGCTGAAGAGCGCCGACGTGCGCGAGGTCCTGCCGCGCGCGACGGAGGAGGCCGTGCACCGCGACTACTTCGTGCTGGCGTGATCGAGTCGCCGCTGCTCGTGCGACGGGCGCGGTCGAGCGGCGGCGCGGGCGGCATCCGCGTCACGCTCGAGCGCGACGGCGACGGGTTCGTTGTGCGATCGACGGGCGCGCGCTCGCGTGAACACCGAGTGGCGGCCGCGCTGGCGGCCGCGCAGGCGTTCAACGCCGAGGTCGAGGCGGCGCGGCGCGACGGGTACACGTCGGTGCCCGAGCCGGCGGTGCTGTCGGCCGACGCCGTGCAGCGCGCGTAGCGCCGCGTTGTCGGCGGGTCGACTGGCGCGGAGATCAGTGGGTCAGCGCGATGGGAGAGACGTGGGCCCTCTACCTCTCGATATCCGAGAGCGAAAGGGCCCAGACCTGGGACCGTGGCTCACCCCCTCCCTCGCTGAACGCAACCAGCGATCGCGGCACGCGGGCGACCGCGCCGCGC
>VAYD01000313.1:6369-9734 GCA_005883905.1 Actinomycetota bacterium | reverse complement strand
CGGTCGTGATGCAGGGCGCCGAGATCGGCGCGGGCTGCGTCCTGACCGACTGCATCGTGGCCGCCGGCGCGCGCATCGGCGACGGCACGGTGGTCAGCGGCGGCGCGGTGCTCGGCGAGGGCGTCACCGTCGGCGCTGACAACGTGTTGACCGCGGGCATGCGAGTCTTCCCGAACACGGAGATCCCGGATGGCGCCATCAAGTTCTGAGCTCAAGACCCTCGACCGCTCGACGATCAGCGAGATCGACACGACCGACCAGCTGACCGACGTGCTGGCGATCCCCGAGCACCTGCGCGACGCGCAGTGGAAAGTCGAGTCGACGAACCTCGGCAGCTGGGACTCGCCCGGGGGGCTCGTCGTCGCGGGCATGGGCGGCTCGGCCGTCGGCGGCGCGCTCGCGCGCGCGATCCTCGGCGACCACTGCTCGCGCCCGATCCTCGCGGCGCGGTCGTACGGGCTGCCGGCGTGGACGACGCCCGACATCACGGTCCTGTGCTCGTCGTACTCGGGCGACACCGAGGAGACGCTCGCCTGCTACGAGGCCGCCGGCGCGCTTGGCGCCACCCGGGTCGTGATGACGACCGGCGGGCAGCTTGCAGAGGCCGCGCGGCGCGACGGCGTCCCGGTGATCCCCGCGGCCGGGGGCTTCCAGCCGCGCGCCGCCGTCGGCTACGCGACGGTCGCTGCGCTCGAGGTCGCGGCGGCATGCGGCGCCGGCCCGCGCATGGGTTCCGAGATCGACGTCGCAGCCGAGCATCTGGAGGCTCTCGTCGAGGAGTGGGGGCCGGAGGCACCGGAGGACTCGCTGGCCAAGTCGATCGCCCGCCGCCTGCACGGCACGATCCCGCTGGTCGGCGGCGCCGGGCTGACGACGCCGATCGCGTACCGCTGGAAGACCCAGATCAACGAGAACGCGAAGGTCCACGCGTTCGCGCACGAGCTCCCGGAGCTCGACCACAACGAGGTCGTCGGATGGGGCGGGGTGGAGGGCCTCGGCCCGTTCTCCCAGGTCTTCCTCGACGACTCCGACACGCACCCGCGCGTGAAGGCGCGCATGGCGCTGACGAGCCGCATGGTCGGCGACGCGGCGCAGGACGTGCTCCACGTGGAATCGCGCGGCCGCACGACAGCCGAGCGTGTCTTCTCGCTCGTGCTGCTCGGCGACCTCGTCTCGCTGTATCTCGCCGTCCTGCGCGGCGTCGACCCAGGACCGGTCGACGTGCTCGTGCGCCTCAAGGACGAGTTGAACGCGCTCTGACGCGATGCGCTCGCGTCCCGCCACGGGGTCCGACCTGGCGGACGTCACAGCGACGCTCACCGCCGCCTTCGCCGGCGACCCGCTCTGGCGCTGGGCATTCGACGATCTCGCCGACCTCGAGGTCCTCTGGCGGTTCCTGATCGGCAGCGCGCTGCGGTACCCGTGGGTGCGCGTCAGACCCGCCGCCTCCGGCGGCGTGTGCCCTGAAGGGTTCGAGGCCGCGGCGCTGTGGATTCCGCCGGGTGGCACGGAGCTCGCAGACGACGAGGAGGCCGAGCTCCCGGGACTGCTGCAGCGCCTGATCGGCGGCCGCGCGGACGACGTGCTCGAGCTGCTGAACCGGTTCGAGTCGGCGCATCCCCGGGAGCGCCCGCATTACTACCTCAGCCTGCTCGGGACCGCGCCGGCCCATCGCGGCAAGGGATTGGGGATGGCGCTGCTCGCCGAGAACCTCGCGCTGATCGACGCCGAGGGGATGCCCTCGTACCTCGAGTCGAGCAACCCGGTGAACAACGAGCGCTACGAGGGCGTCGGCTACGTCCAGGTCGGAGAGTTCACGACGCCCGATGACGCGCACGTGGTCGCGACGATGTGGCGCGAGCCGCGGATCGGGTAGTCAAAGGATCATGCCTTCGCTCATCACCCTTCCGATCCGCCTGCCGCTCGAGATCACGTACCGCGCCGCGAAGCTCGGCCTCGGGGTCGTGCGGACCGTCGCCGGCATCCTCGATCGAGACGGCGCCGAGAGGGCACACGCCGCCGAAGGCGGTGGGTCTGATGCGCCGTGGCCCAGCGAGGAGCGCTTCGTCGCCGAGCCGGTGGCCGTCGAGGAGGTCGAGCACGTCGAGGCGCGGGTCGCCTTCGACGCGCCGAGCGAGGAGGAGCTCGCGCCGGCCCACGTCGACTCCGAGCCGGCGCTGGCCTACGAGGCCGGGCCGGCCGACGACGTCGGCGCCGAGGTCCACGTCGACCCGCCATGGGACGGCTACGACCGCATGCGCGCCGCGGACATCGTCGACCGTCTGCGCGCCGCGGACGAGGCGACACGTGCGGTCGTCCGGCTGTACGAGGCGCAGGGCAAGGCGCGCTCGAGCGTCCTCGCCGCAACGGCCTAAACCTTCACACAACCGTGGTAAGGTTGTCGCGCAATGGACGCGCTGACCATCCACGAGGCTGCCGAGACAACCGGATGGTCGCCTCGAATGCTCCGCTACATCGAGAGCTCCGGCCTGATCGAGGCCCGGCGCTCGCCCGCGGGCTATCGCCTGTACGGCCCGGAGGAGCTCCAGCGGCTGCGCACTCTGCGCGAGCTGCTCGACGAGCGCGGAGTCACGCTTCAGGAAGTCGGCTTCGCGCTCCGCCTGCGCCGCGACGAGGACCTCGCGGGCGCGGTGGAGGCGTGGTTCGAGGCGCAGCCCGCGCGTCCCGCTGACGTTGCCGCCGACGACTGGCTGTCCTACGAGCAGTCCAAGCACCAGCGCCTGCTGGAGGCGGCTCGACCGATCCAACTCACGGAGACACGATGACGACTGCCGAGCAGACGACCACCCAGGACTACAAGGTCGCCGACATCTCCCTGGCCGACTTCGGCCGCAAGGAGATCACGCTGGCCGAGCACGAGATGCCCGGCCTGATGTCGGTGCGCCGGGAGTACGCCGACGCGCAGCCGCTCAAGGGCGCGCGGATCAGCGGCTCGCTGCACATGACGATCCAGACGGCCGTGCTGATCGAGACGCTCGTGGCGCTCGGTGCCGAGGTCCGCTGGGCGTCGTGCAACATCTTCTCGACGCAGGATCACGCCGCCGCGGCGATCGCCGCCGCGGGCATCCCGGTGTACGCCTGGAAGGGCGAGACGCTCGACGAGTACTGGTGGTGCACCGAGCAGATGCTGACGTGGCCAGACGGCGATGGCCCGAACATGATCCTCGACGACGGCGGTGACGCCACGATGCTCGTCCAGAAGGGCACCGAGTACGAGAAGGCCGGCGCGGTGCCGGATCCGGCGACCGCCGAGTCCGAGGAGTTCCGCGTCTTCCTGACGCTGCTGCAGAAGTCGGTCGCGGCCGATCCGCAGAAGTGGACGAAGGTCGGCGAGGGCATCAAGG
>VAYD01000313.1:0-6282 GCA_005883905.1 Actinomycetota bacterium | reverse complement strand
GCCATCAACGTCAACGACTCCGTCACGAAGTCGAAGTTCGACAACCTCTACGGCTGCCGCCACTCGCTGATCGACGGCATCAACCGCGCAACCGACGTGATGATCGCCGGCAAGGCCTGCGTGATCCTCGGCTACGGGGACGTCGGCAAGGGCTGCGCGGCATCGCTGCGCGGCCAGGGCGCGCGCGTGATCGTCACCGAGGTCGACCCGATCTGCGCGCTGCAGGCGGCGATGGAGGGCTACGAGGTCCAGACGCTCGAGGACGTCGTCGAGACCGCGGACATCTTCGTGACCGCGACCGGCAACCGCGACATCATCACCGCCGACGACATGGCGCGGATGAAGCACCAGGCGATCGTCGGCAACATCGGCCACTTCGACAACGAGATCGACGTCGCCGGCCTGCAGAAGGTCGCCGAGCGCATCAACATCAAGCCGCAGGTCGACGAGTACAAGTTCCGCGACGGCCACGCGATCCTCCTGCTCAGCGAAGGCCGCCTGCTGAACCTCGGCAACGCGACCGGCCACCCGTCGTTCGTGATGTCCAACTCGTTCACGAACCAGACGATCGCCCAGATCGAGCTGTTCACGAAGAACGACGAGTACTCCAAGAAGGTCTACGTGCTGCCGAAGCACCTCGACGAGAAGGTCGCTCGCCTGCACCTCGATGCGCTCGGCGCGAAGCTCACGACGCTGCGCCCCGAGCAGGCGGCCTACATCGGGGTCCCTGTCGAGGGCCCCTTCAAGCCCGATCATTACCGGTACTAGCCCCCGAATCGAATGGGCCCGGGGCCGGATGCCGGTCCTGGGCTCGATCCGCGAGCGGTTCGCCGCCGAGCGACCGCTGGCGGACCTTCGCGTCGGCGCGTGCCTGCACGTGACCGCCGAGACCGCGGTGCTGGTCGAGACGCTCGAGGCGGGCGGCGCGTCGGTGGCCCTCTGCTCGGCGAATCCGCTGACGGTGCAGCCCGACGTCGTCGAGGCGATCGGGGCACACGCCGAGCGCGGGGAGCGCGAGCCGCAGCTCGGCCCCGTGTTGAAGACCAAGCCGCAGGTGACGCTCGACGACGGCGCCGACCTTGCCGTCGCGCTGCTCGATGCCGACGGCATCATCGGCGGCACGGAGGAGACGACGTCGGGTCTGGTCGGGCTGCGCGCGATCGAGCGCGCCGGGCGGCTGAAGTTCCCGATCCTGGCGGTCAACGAGGCCGCCTCCGAGCGCGCGAGCCTGCTGCTCGCGGGCCAGACCATCGTGGTGCTCGGCTACGGCGCGACCGGGCGCGGGATCGCGCTGCGCGCCCGCGGCGCCGGCGCGACGGTGATCGTGTGCGAGATCGACCCGATGCGCGCGCTCGAGGCGCGGATGGAGGGCTTCGATGTGATGCCCGCGCTGGACGCCGCCGAGCGTGGCGACGTGTTCGTCACCGTGACGGGCAACCGCGACGTCCTGCGCCGCGAGCACTTCGAGCGGATGAAGGACGGCGCGATCCTCGCGAACGCGGGCCACTTCGACGTCGAGATCTCGCTGCCCGACCTCGGGGAGGAGCGGCGCGCGGTGCTGCCGCTCGTCGACGAGTACTCGGTCGGCGGTCGCCGCCTCAACCTGCTCGCGCGCGGCCGCGTCGTGAACCTCGCGGCCGGCGAGGGACATCCGGCCGCGGTCATGGACGTCTCGTTCGCGATCCACGCGCTCGCGGTCGAGGAGCTCGTGCTGCGCGGCGACGCGCTCGCGCCCGGCGTGCATCCTGTCCCGGAGGCGATCGACCGCGAGGTCGCGCGCCTCAAGCTGGCGTCGCTCGGCGTCGAGATCGACGAGCTGACCGACGCGCAGCGCGACTACCTGACGAGCTGGCAGCGCCACTAGCTGGACATCTGTCCAGGGAGTCCGTGGGCGCGGCGCGGCGCGGCGCGGCGTGCGCGTGACGGTTCGGCTGGCCTGTCGTTAGCCTCCGGCGCCGGATGAGCATGGGGCTCGATGCATGTATTGCGAAGATGCGTGACGCCGGCGTCGCCGATGTCGCGATCGATACGTTCGCCGAGCTGTACCAGCGGCTGGCCGCCGGCGAGACCGGGCTGATCGCGGAGAGCGAGATCGAGCCGGTCGAGTTCGTGCCCGACGCCGAGTCGCTCCCGGAGGCCGACGCCGGCGAGCTGCTCGACCAGGCGGTCGTCATCAAGCTCAACGGCGGCCTCGGCACGAGCATGGGCATGACGCGCGCCAAGTCGCTGCTCGAGGCGCGGGCGGGGGAGACGTTCCTGGACCTGATCGCGCGCCAGGTGCTCGCGCTGCGCGACCGCTCGGGCGCGCGCGTCCCGCTCGTGCTGATGAACTCGTTCGCCACCCGCGACGACTCGCTCGAAGCGCTCGAGCGCCACGCGTCTCTCTCGGCCGACCTGCCCGCGGACTTCCTGCAGTCCAAGGAGCCGAAGGTTCTCGCGGAGGACCTGATGCCCGCGTCCTGGCCGCCGAACCCGGAGCTCGAGTGGTGCCCGCCGGGACATGGCGACCTATTCACATCGCTGCAGACATCCGGCGTGCTCGCAGCGATGCTCGAGCGCGGCTACCGGTGGGCGTTCGTGTCGAACTCCGACAACCTCGGCGCGGTGCTCGACCCGCGGATCGTGGCCTGGATCGCGGGCGAGGGGGCGCCGTTCGTCATGGAGGTCGCCGACCGCACGAGCGCGGATCGCAAGGGCGGGCACATCGCGCGGCGGCGCTCGGACGGCGGCCTCGTGTTGCGCGAAATCGCGCAGACGCCGGACGAGGACCTCGACGCGTTCCAGGACACCGCGCGCCACCGCTACTTCAACGCGAACTCGATCTGGTTCGACCTGCGCGTCGTCGCCGACGAGCTCGAGCGCCGCGGCGGTGTCCTCGGCCTGCCGCTGATCCGCAACCGCAAGACGGTTGACCCGTCGGACGGCTCGAGTCCTGACGTCTTCCAGATCGAGACCGCGATGGGCGCGGCGCTCGGCGTGATCGAGGGCGCGCGTGCGCTGCGCGTCCCGCGCGATCGCTTCACGCCGGTCAAGACGACGAACGACCTGCTCGCGCTGCGCTCCGACGCCTACGAGGTCACCGACGATGGCCGCGTGGTCCTCGCGCCGGCTCGCAACGGCACGCCGCCCGACGTCGACCTCGACCCCGACCACTTCAAACTCGTCGCCGACTTCGAGCGCCGCGTCGCAGCCGGCGCCCCGTCCCTGCGCGAAGCCGAGCGCCTGGTCGTCCGCGGCGACGTCACCTTCGGCGCCGGCGTCGTCGTCCGCGGCGACGTCGAGATCGAGGCCCACGGCGGACCGGTCCACCTCGCTGACGGCACCGTGCTCGAGGGCTAGACCGGTCCGTAGCGTTCCGCGCGCTCGTCGGCGCGCTGGCTCTCCTCGAGCATCCGGACGAACAGCCACGCGAGGGCGATGCCCATGATGATCGACTGCTCGATCGCCATGACGGCCCCGCCGATCTGCTCGTCCTCCTCGGCCGTCAGGCCCCAGGTGCCGCCCGTGTAGTGGTGGTAGAGCGGATCCGGCGCGAACGTCAGGCCGATGCCGAGGAGGCCGACGAGCAGCTTCGTGCTGAGCATGTAGACGACCGGGCCCATGCCGCCGAGGCGGTGGCGGCTGCGGATCGGGGAGAGCAGGTGCCACCAGTACAGGAAGCCCGCGCACGCGAACGTCAGGTGCTCGAGCACGTGCACGACGGGGTGTGAGAGCGCGGCGTCGTACATCGCCGGCGCGTGCCACGCCCACATCGCCCCCACGTAGAAGAAGATCGCGAAGACCGGATGGCCGATCGGGCCCGCCGCGCGCTCCAGGCCCTGGATGCGGCGCGTCATGGGGCGCAGGAGGACCTTCGTCAGTCCGAGAATGCAGAGGATCGGGGCGACGTCGAGCAGCAGCAGGTGCTGGACCATGTGCATCACGAACAGGTCTGACCCGAGCGCGTCGATCGGCGAGATCAGCGCCGCCCCCGCGGCGGCGATGCCGCAGAGGAAGACGAACAGGCGCCAGACCGGGATCGCGCGCGTGCCCTCCTCGCGTCGCACCTGGCGCCAGCGCATCAAGTACGCCGTCGTGACCGTCCCGAGCAGGAGGATCGGGCCGGGGTCGAAGCTCCAGGTGGCGGCGGCGGTCACGTGGCGGGATGGTGGCGCATCCGGCACGAAGCAGGGCTGACCTGTCACTCGAGCACGGCGACGATCGGGTGATGCTCGACCTCCTCGTCCCGCGAGCGTGCCTCGTCTGCCGCGCCCCCGGAGCGCATCTGTGCCGAGCCTGTCGCCGCGGCCTGCCGTGGCTGCCGCCCGGCCACGACGAACCGATGGGCGCGCTGGACCGGGCATGGTCGCCGCTTGCGCACGACGGCACGGCGCGCTCGCTGGTGCACGCGCTCAACCCGGCCTGCCGCCGCGAGCTGCCCTGGCTCTCCGAGCGCTGCGCGCCGTCGGGCGCGCTTGACCTCGTGTGGTCGCCGCTGGCGCACGACGGCAGCGCGCGGGCGCTCGTCCACGCCCTCAAGTTGCGCGGCCTGACCGCTGCCGCGGACCTGATGGCGGCGCAGATCGCGGCCGGTGCGCCGGGCGGGCTGCTCGACGCCGGCGTGCTCGTGCCCGTTCCAGGCAACCCGCGCAAGCGCCGCGCGCGCGGGTTCGACCCCGCCGAGCGGATCGCCACGGCGCTCGCGCGGCGCACCGGGCTCCGGGTACAGGCCGTGCTCAGAGCCGACCGCGGCGCCGCCGCCCAGGTGGGAGCGGGGCGCCGGCAGCGGCTTCGCCGGGGCGGCATCGGGGTCGCCGGCGCTGCGCCCGAACAGGTCACGCTGGTCGACGACGTGCGCACGACCGGGGCCACGCTCGACGCATGTGCGCGGGCCTTGAAACATGCCGGCACGGCCACGGTCGTCGCCGTGACGTACACCCGCACGTTGGGCTGATTGGCCCCGTTGACAGCCCGTCCAGGCTGCGTATGCTCGGTTCAACCAGACCCCGCGAAGGAGGACTGTCGATGCAGATCGACGTCAAGGGCCGCAACTGCACCATCAGCGACGAGCTGAGGGAGCACGTTGAGAAGCGCTTCGCCAAGGTGGGCAAGCAGGTCTCGGACCTCGCCCGCCTCGAGGTGGAGGTCTGGGAGGAGCGCAATCCGGCCATCGCCGACCGGTACGTCGCGGAGGTGACGCTTCACGTGAAGGGCGCGATCCTGCGTGCGCGCCACGCGACGCGCGACCGCGTGCACGCGATCAACCTCGCTGCGGACGAGCTCGCGCGACAGACGAAGCGCCACCGCGACAAGCGCCGCAACCGGCGCGAATCGCGCAGCACCGGGATGGACACCGGAGTGTCTCCGGCAGCCTGAGGAGGCGAACGCTCGGCCTCTACACTGAGGCCCATGGGAATCCTCGAGAAGGCGCTGAACCTCGGCGAGTCGAAACGCTTCAAGGAGTACGAGAAGCGGATCGCCAGGATCGCCGCGTTCGAGCCTGAGCTCGAGCTCGAGTCCCAGGACGAGCTGCGCGAGCGGATCGTCGCGCTGCGCGAGCGCGTGCAGAGCGGGGAGACCCTCGACGACGTCCTGCCGGAGTGCTTCGCGGTCGTGCGCGAGACCGGTAGGCGCACGATGGGCATGCGCCACTTCGACGTGCAGCTGATCGGCGGCATGGCGATCCACGGCGGCGACATCGCCGAGATGAAGACGGGCGAGGGCAAGACCCTCACGGCCACGCTGCCGGTGATCCTCAACGCGCTCGCCGGCAAGGGCGTCCACGTCGTGACCGTCAACGACTACCTCGCGCGCCGCGACGCCGAGTGGATGAGCCCGATCTACGACGCGCTCGGGATCACGTGGGGCGTGCTGCAGAACAACCAGGCCTACGAGGACAAGCAGGTCGCCTACGCGGCCGACGTGGCCTACGGGACGAACTCCGAGTTCGGCTTCGACTACCTGCGCGACAACATGGCCACGTCACTGGAGGAGAAGGTCCAGCACGGCCAGCGCATCGCCGAGGACGGGCGTCCCGTCGCGATGCACAGCTTCGCGATCGTCGACGAGGTCGACAACATCCTCATCGACGAGGCGCGCACCCCGCTGATCATCTCCGGCGCTCCCGAGGAGGCCGCCGACTTCTACGCGAAGTTCGCGCGCCTGGCCCCCCAGATGAAGGCGGGCAAGAAGCCCGAGGGCCTCGACGCTCGGGCCAAGAAGGAGTTCGTCGCGGACTTCGACTACGAGTTCGACGAGAAGCACAAGACCGTCTCGGTGACCGAGCAGGGCGTCTCGAAGGCC
>VAYD01000312.1:6063-6334 GCA_005883905.1 Actinomycetota bacterium | reverse complement strand
CCGACCACCCGTTCGAGGAAGTCGTGGACGACGATCCACTGGTAGTGCCACCGGACCACCCGCTGGCACTCCTCCAGCAGCGCGCCGCCCGTGAGCTCCGGGTGGTTGTGCCTGACGCGATCGACGACCTTGTTGTGGAACCTGATGAACAGCAGCTGGAGCTGGCTGACGAGGATGTTCTCGTCGTTGCGCGGATCGCCGATCAGCGCACGGCCCTCCTGGTTGCGCGGCAGGTCGTCGTGCTCGAACTCGCTGTTGGCCGGGTTGTGGC
>VAYD01000312.1:0-5847 GCA_005883905.1 Actinomycetota bacterium | reverse complement strand
CCTTCATGTGCTGGACCAGCGCATGGATCGCGTCGTCGCCAGGATCGAGCGGCGTCAGCGTGCGGAACAACCGGCCGAAGCGGCCCTCCTTCAGCGTGGACCGCGCGACTGCGGCCTGGCCGCGAACCTGCGCGCTGCCGTGGCTCGTGTCGGTGAGCGGCACCTCCGCGACGGGAGCGCCGTTGGTGGCGGTGGTGGGAGCAACCTCGGTATCGGCCACGGCGGGACCTCCTGTGGGACAGGCGCCTCCGTGACGCCGACCGTACGCCGACCGCCGCGCGCGCCGGCCGAGGCGCACGCTTCTGCACAACTTCGGGGGCGTACCCTCAGTCCAAGGTGGCAACGTCCGCGGACAGCCCGCCTTCCGCCAGGAAGCGCCACGCGCTCGACCTCTTCGCAGGCCTGCCCCGCGGATACGACCGCATGGGCGCCATCCTCAGCTTCGGCCAGGACCCGCGCTGGCGCCGCGCCCTCGTCGCCGCGGTCGACGTGCGCCCGGGACAGCGCGTGCTCGACGTGGCGACCGGAACCGGCCTCGTCGCGCACGAGCTTGCCGATCGCGGCGCGGACGTCGTCGGCCTGGACCAGAGCGAGGCCATGCTCGCGGTGGCTCGGGAGCGGCTCGGCGATCGGGTGACCTTCGTCCGCGGCGAGGCCGAGCGCCTGCCGTTCGCCGACGCCGAGTTCGACGCGCTCACGTTCACGTACCTGCTGCGCTACGTCGACGATCGCGCGGCGACGATGCGCGAGCTCGCTCGCGTCGTCAGGCCCGGAGGCCGCATCGGGATGGTCGAGTTCGGCGTTCCCGCGGCTGCGCCGCTGCGCGCGCTCTGGCGCGTGCACACCCGCGTCGGGCTGCCGCTGATCGGCCGGCTCGTCTCCCCCGCGTGGCTGGAGGTGGGCCGCTTCCTCGGGCCGAACATCGAGGAGCTGCACACGCGCGAACCCGACCTGCCGGCGCTGTGGCGCACGGCCGGGATCGACGATGTCGGGAAGCGGCGCATGAGTTTCGGCGCCGGACTCGTGATGTGGGGTGTGAGGCGTGGCGACCGCGCCGCGTGACCTCGACCGGCCGGCGTTCTACGCGTTGCGCAGCGGCGGCTGGCGTGACCTCGTCACGATCCTGCACCCGCCGTACACCGCATGGCATCTCAGCTACGTGGCGCTGGGCGCGGCGGCTGCGCCCGTGCTGCATGCGGGCCGGCTCGGCGCCGCGCTGGGCGCGTTCTTCCTTGCCGTCGGGGTGAGCGCACACGCACTCGACGAGCTCGCGGGCCGGCCGTTGAGGACCGCGCTCACCGACCGGGCGCTCCTCGCGCTCGCCCTCATCGGGCTGGTCGGAGCCGTCGCGATCGGCGTTGCCGGCATCGTCGTCGTCTCGCCCCTGCTCATCCCGTTCGTCGCAGTGGGCGCGTTCCTGGTCCTCGCCTACAACCTCGAGCTCGCGGGCGGCCGCTTCCACACGGACACCTGGTTCGCGCTCGCCTGGGGCGCGTTCCCGGCCTTCACCGGCTACTTCGTCAACGCGCTCGAGATCCGGCCGGCAGGCGTCCTCGTCGCAGCGGCGTGCTTCCTGCTGAGCGTGGCGCAGCGCCGGCTGAGCACCCCCGTGCGCGAACTGCGGCGGAGCACGATCGACGTCAGCGGGGAGCAGCACCTCGCCGATGGCCGAGTCGTCGAGCTCGACAGGACCCGGCTCGCGGCACCACTCGAGAGCGCGCTGTCGGCGCTGTGGCTCGCACTCGTCCTCCTTGCAGCCGGTCTCGTCGCCGTTCGCCTGTGAGGCCGGACCTCGACCACTGGCTCGCCGACCCGGCGATCCGCGTCCACCACCGACGCGAGGCTCGCGCGAGCGAAGCCGAGCTCTGGGAGGCCGCCCGCACCGTGCGGATCGCCGACACCCGCGTGCTCGGCCGGCTCCTGCGGTGGCGCATTCCCGGCACGCAGGCGTCGCTCGCCTACGACGAGCTGTTCCGCGAGCCGCCGTTCACCGTTCTGCGCGAAGACGAGCAGATGCTGGTCTCCGGACTCGTCGGCCGGATCTGGACGCTGCGCCGCGACTACCCGACGATCGCCGGCCCCGAGGAGTTCCGCTCCTGGTCGGCGCCCGGGACCGCGTGCGTTCTCTACGCGAACTGGGTCGAGCCCGCAGGCGCGGACCGCGCCGCGCTGATCAGCGAGACCCGTGTCCGCGCGACCGACCGCGACGGACGCGTGGGCCTGAGAGGCGTGCGCGCGCTCGTCGCCGCGTTCCACCCGCTGATCGGCCGCGAGGCGCTGGACGTCGCCGTGCGGCGGGCCGCTGATCGTCAGTAGACCTCCGGCACGAACGTCTGCTCCTCGATCGGAGGCCGGACGTAGGGCTCGTCGGCGCGCGGGGGCAGCTCGAGCGGGGGCGGGGTGAGGTCCTCGTAGTCGATCAGCGACAGCAGGTGAGCGATGCAGTTCAGCCGCGCACGGCGCTTGTCGTCGGCTTCCACGACGTACCACGGCGCCACCTTGATGTCCGTGTAGCGGAACATCTCGTCCTTGGCACGCGAGTAGGCGACCCACCGGGCGCGTGACTCGAGATCCATGGGGCTCAGCTTCCAGCGGCGCAGTGGGTCGTGGACGCGCGCCTGGAAGCGGCGCTCCTGCTCCTCGTCAGAGACCGAGAACCAGTACTTGATGAGCTGGATGCCCGACCGGACCAGCATGCGCTCGAACTCCGGGCAGGAGCGCATGAACTCCTCGTACTCGTGCTCGGTGCAGAACCCCATCACCCGCTCGACGCCGGCGCGGTTGTACCAGGAGCGATCGAACAGCACGATCTCGCCGCCGGCGGGCAGGTGTGCCACATAGCGCTGGAAGTACCACTGCGTCTTCTCGCGCTCGGTGGGCGCGGGGAGCGCGACGACACGGCAGACACGGGGGTTTGTCCGCTCCGCGATGCGCTTGATCACACCGCCCTTTCCGGCCGCGTCGCGCCCCTCGAAGATCACGACGATCCGCCGGCCAGTGGCCTTGACGTACTCCTGCATGATCACGAGCTCGCGCTGCAGCTTGAGCAGCTCCGTCTCGAACTCCCGGCGCGTGAGCTCCTTGCGCGACGTCTTAGACCTCCCCCGCCGCGACCAGGTCGAGCGCGCCCTCGACGGTGCGCCCGTAGGCCTCGATGGCCACGCGCAGGTCGGCCTCCGGCGTGTCCTCCTCGGGCGTGTGCGACACCGGCGGCGAGGACTTCGAGAAGATCATCACGGTCGGCAGCAGCCGCGCCATCTCGGCGGCGTCGTGCAACGGCCCGCTGGGGATCGCGGTGTCCTTGCCGCCCGCTGCCACCACCGACTCGCGCGCATCCTCCACAGGTGGCGCAGGTCGAGCTCGCAGCCCTGGTCCGCAGCTGCCTGCTCGCACGCCGCGCGCGCCTCGTCGAGCATCGTGGCGAGCTGGTCGGCGTCGAGGCTGCGCTGGTCGAGCAGCATCTCGGTCCTCCCCGCCACGGCGGTCACGACGCCGGGCTCGCTCGTCGCGCCGCCGACGGTGCAGACGCCGCCCTCGTGGCGCAGCCCGATCTCGCGGATGGCCAGCGCCGCTTGCGCGGTCGCGGCGAAGCTGTCGCGCCGGAGCTCCATCGGCGTCGCGCCGGCATGCGCGGCCTGTCCGGTGAACACGGCGAGATGGCGCTCGACGCCGAACGTCCCGAGGACCGCGGCCGCCGGCTCATCGCGGCTCTCGAGCACCGGGCCCTGCTCGATGTGCAGCTCGAGGTAGGCGCGCACGTTCGCAAGGCGCGCGTGCGATTCGCTCGCCCGGTCGAGCGCGACGTCGTAGCGGCCGACCACATCCTCCAGCCGCTCGCCGCCCTTGTCGAGCAGATCGCGCACCTCGTCAGGGTCCAGCGTGCCCGCGCACGCGGACGAGCCGAACAGGCTGCGCCCGAAGCGCGCGCCCTCCTCGTCGGCCCAGTCGACCAGCCGCAGGCTCACGGGCGGCTTGCCGTTCGCCGCCTGCGCGCGCAGCGCGCCCACGGCGCCATAGATGCCGAGCGCGCCGTCGAGCCAGCCTCCCGCCGGCACCGAGTCCGAATGCGATCCGACCACCACGACCGCGTCCTCGCGCTCGCCGGGCAGGTCGGCCCAGATGTTGCCGGCCTCGTCGACCGAGACCGTCACCGGCAGCTCGTCGAGGCGAGAACGCAGGAAGTCGCGCGCAGCGGTCCACTCGTCCGTCCAGCACACGCGGCGCGCGCCGCCGGGCCCGCCGGTGAGGCGGGCCAGCTCACGCAGGTCGGCGAGTACCCCGTCAGCGTCGATCACGCTCGCACCGGCGCGTCGGCCGTCAGCGAGCGTGGGACGAACCGGCCGTGGCCCGGCTGCGTCAGGATCTCGCCGCGGTCGTACACCATCGTCCCGCGGCAGAACGTGTGCCGCACGCTGCCGGTCGAGCGCTCGCCCTCGAACAGGTCGTAGTCGACGTTCATGTGCGAGGTGCGCGTCGAGAACTCGAACGGCGTGGCCGGGTCGAACACGACGAGGTCGGCGTCGAAGCCGGGTGCGATCGTGCCCTTGCGGTGCAGCCCGAAGCGCTTGGCGATCGCGGTCGATGTCATGTCGACGAGCTCGGACGGCGAGAGGCGCCCGCCCTCCACGCCGAGGTCCCACAGCTTCACCAGCCGGTGCTGGATCATCGCCAGGCCGTTCGGGATCTTCGAGAAGTCGTCGCGGCCGAGCGCCTTCTGCTCGCTCGTGAACGGGCAGTGGTCGGTCGAGACCGACTCGAGCACGCCGCGGTCCAGCGCGGCCCAGAGCAGGCCCTGGTTGCGCTGTTCGCGAAGAGGCGGCGAGCACACGTAGCGCGCGCCCTCGAAGTCCGGGCGCTCGAGGTCCTCGATGGTGTTCGTCAGGTACTGCAGGCACGTCTCCGCGGAGACGTCGACGCCGCGCGCCTGGCCCGCGGCGATCTCGTCAGCCGCCAGCCCGCACGTGACGTGGACGATGTAGACCCCAGCGTTCGTCAGCTCGGCGAACCGGACGGCCCGGCCCGTCGCCTCCGCCTCGAGCGCCTCGGGCCGCGTGTAGGCATGGTGGATCGGCTCGGTCTGGCCGGCCGCCAGCGCCCGCTCGACCAGGACGTCGATCGCCCAGCCGTTCTCGCAGTGGACCATCGTCAGCGCGCCGAGGTCGCGGGTGCGCTCCAGGACGCGGAAGAACAGGTCGTCGGTGACCATCAGCACGCCCTTGTAGGCGAGGAAGACCTTGAACGTGCACAGGCCCTCTTCGACCATGGGCTCCATGTCGGCGAACGTGCCCTCGTCGGCGTTCGTGATCGCCATGTGGAAGCCGTAGTCGACGTGCGCGGCGCCCGTGGCGCGCTCCTGCCACTCCTCGAGCGAGGAGCGCAGGCCGTCCGGGTGCTGCTGGATGACGAAGTCGACGATGCAGGTCGTGCCGCCGGCCGCGGCCGCGCGCGTGCCGGTGTCGTAGTCGTCGTTGGAGCGCGTGCCGCCGAACGGCATCGCCATGTGCGTGTGGTTGTCGATGAGGCCCGGCAGCACGTAGCAGCCGTCGGCGTCGATCACCTCCGCGTCCACGTCGCCGAGCGCACCGACGGCCGCGATCTCCTCGCCGTCGATCAGGACGTCCGCTTGGGCTTCGTCGGCGGCCGTCACGACCGTGCCGCCCCGGATCAGCTTCCTCATGCTGCTGCCGCCTCCTTCACGGCCGGGATGATCTCCCGCCCGTACGTCTCGAGGATGGCCTCCTGGCCCTCCGTCATCAGGTAGATGTTGAAGTGGTCGACCCCGATCGCCTCGAGGTCGCGCAGCTTCTGCGACGCCTGCTCGGGCGTTCCGAGCACGCAGAAGCGGTC
>VAYD01000311.1 GCA_005883905.1 Actinomycetota bacterium | reverse complement strand
GCCGGGATCGGCGAAGAGCACGCAGCCGCAGCCGTAGGGCTGCAGGCCGTGCTTGTGCGGGTCGACCACGATCGAGTCCGCGCGGGCGATCGCCGCGAACGGCGCGGCGGCGACGCCCGGGTCGCCACCGTCGGCGAGCAGCCGGAAGAACCCGCCGTAGGCCGCATCGACGTGCAGCCGCGCGCCGTGCTGCGCGCACAGGTCCGCGATCGCGCCGACGTCATCGACCGCGCCGAGCGCGGTCGTGCCTGGCGTCGCGACGACCGTGCCGACGCCGCCGCGCGCCAGTCGCCCGGCGAGCGCGTGAAGCTCGATCCGGCCGCGCGCGTCCTGCGGGACCGTCTCATGCATGGCGCCGAGCACCGCCGACACGCGGCCGTGCGTGTAGTGCGCGTTCGCGCCCGAGACGATCGCCTTGTCGGGATGCAGCTCGCGCGCCACCCACAGCGCCTCGAGGTTCGCGATCGTGCCCGACGCAGTGAGGTGCCCGAGGTGCTGCTCATAGCCGAACATCGCCGCGATCTGCGCGACCGCCTCCTTCTCCATCTCCGCCGTCGCGGGGCCGCCGTCGAGCGCGTGGTTGTTGGGGTTCAGCAGCATCGCGGTGGCGTACGCAGCCCACGCGATCGCGGTCGGCGGCTTGAGCATCTGCCCGGCGTAGTGCGGGTCCGGGTAGGGATAGGTGTTGCGGAGGCGCTCGGCGAGCTCCGCCAGCGCCTCGCGCTCCCCGGGGCCGGGCGCATGCGCGTCCTCGAGCAGGCTGCCGAGCGGCAGCAGCTCCTGGGCGCGCGCGGCGAGCCGCTCGCTCAGTGCATCCGGCAGGCGAACGTCCTCGGGGCCCATGCGCGATCACGCTACTGGGCTACAGTCGGGAGTCGTTCTCCACTCACCGCGAGGAGGCTCCCGTGGCCGTCGATCCGAAGCGCACCGCCGTCGTCCTGATCGAGTACCAGAACGACTTCACCTCGGAGGGCGGAGCCCTCCACGGCGCGGTCCAGGAGGTGATGGACAAGACCGGCATGCTCGACAACACGCGGCGCCTCGTGGACGCCGCGCGCGCGGCCGGCGCGACCGTCGTGCACGCGCCGATCACGTTCGCGCCGGGCTACAACGAGATCGCCGAGCACCCCTACGGGATCCTCAAGGGCGTGGTCGACTCGATCGCGTTCGTGAAGGGCGAGTGGGGCGCCGAGATCGTGGATGCGCTCGCCCCGCAGCAGGGCGACATCGTCGTCGAGGGCAAGCGCGGCCTCGACACCTTCGCCACGACGAACCTCGACTTCATCCTGCGCGCGCGCGGGATCACGACGATCGCGCTGGGCGGCTTCCTGACGAACTGCTGCGTCGAGTCGACGATGCGCACCGGCTACGAGAAGGGCTACGAGGTGATCACGCTGTCGGACTGCGTGGCGGCGACGTCCGAGGCCGAGCACGACAACGCGATCAAGTTCGACTACCCGATGTTCTCGGACGTCATGACGTCGGAGGCCTTCACCGACGCGCTGAAGGGAGCGCCGGTCGCCGCCGGCTGAGCATCCGTGCGCATCGTCCTTGCGCTGGTCGTCGCGGCGGTCGGCATAGGGGCCTTCTATGGCGGCCGCGCGTCGAAGGACACGCGGCCGGCCATCGGCGGCAGCTACGCCGCGGGCCGCGAGGCGGCGTTCAACGGCTTCGACGGCGGCTGGTCCTACGGTCAGCCCTACATCGTCGTGCTGAAGCGCGGCGGCCCGGGCGTGACGTACCAGTTCGCCAGCCGCCGGCCGCTCGCGGCCGGCTTGGACTACCGTCGCTGCGGCCAGATGGTGTGTGCGAGCCGTGTCCACTGACGCCTTCGACCTGCGCCGCATCGGCGTCGTCGAGTCCGCGCTCGACGACCTCGACGCGGCGCCCAAGCAAGGGACCGAGGGCGGGGCGGAGGCGTGGATCGCGCTCGACCCGGCGCTGCGCGACGGCCTGGACGGCGTCGCCGCCGGCAGCCGGCTGCTGGTGCTGACGTGGCTGCACCTCGGCGACCGCGACGTCCTGCGCGTGCACCCGCGGGACGACGTCAGCAACCCGCTGCGCGGCGTGTTCGCCACGCGCTCGGCGTCGCGCCCGAACCCGATCGGGCTGCACGAGGTCGAGGTGCTCGAAGTCGAAGGTCACCGGCTGCGCGTCGCCCCGCTGGAGGCGATCGACGGCACGCCGGTCGTCGACCTCAAGCCCGTGCTGTGAGCGGCCATGGCGAGCGCACCGGCGTGCGCGTGCCCACCATCAGGATCGCGCAGGGTTCGTCGCCGGCGCCGATCGTGATGTGCATGGCTGAGTAGTGTCCCGGCGATGGACTTCAAGCTCGAGCTCGTCCCCGTTCCAGTCTCCGACGTCGATCGCGCGAAGGCGTTCTACACCGATCAGGCCGGCTTCCACCTCGACCACGACCACCGCGTCAACGAGAACCTGCGCTTCGTCCAGCTCACGCCGCCCGGGTCGGCATGCTCGATCTCCATCGGCGAAGGCCTCGTCGACACGCCGCCCGGCTCGGCGAAGGGGCTCCAGCTCGTCGTCGGCGACATCGAGGCGGCGCGCGCCGAGCTCAACGGCCGCGGCCTCGACGTCGGCGAGGTCCAGGAGTTCCCCTGGGGCAAGTTCGTGTTCTTCAGCGACCCCGACGGCAACAGCTGGTCCGTGCAGGAGATCCCGCCGCGCCAGTAGGCCGATGCCCGAACGCAACGTCCTCGGTGGCGAGCTTGAGCCGTGCGGCACCGAGCCGTTGACCGGCTTCTACCGCGACGGTTGCTGCAACACCGGCCCCGAGGACCGTGGCAGCCACACGATCTGCGCCGTCGTCACGACCGAGTTCCTCGAGCACCAGCAGGCGATCGGCAACGATCTGGTGACGCCGATGCCGCTGTACCGCTTCCCCGGGCTGAAGCCCGGCGACCGCTGGTGCGTCACGGCGGTCAACTGGCTGCGCGCGCACCGCGACGGATCGGCCGCGTTCGTCGTGCTCGCGTCGACCCACGAGCGCGCGCTCGACATCGTCCCGCTCGAGGTCCTCCAGCAGCACGCGGTCGACGTCCCGGTCGACCCGGGCGCGCTCAGCTGAGGCTCCCGGTGTCGGATGTCACGATCGAGCGGGGTACCTCGTCACTTCGGCATGAACGAGATCGTGATCACCGGATCCACGGGCGTCATCGGGCGGCGCGCCGTCCGCGAGGTGCTCGCCGCCGGCCACCGCGTCACCGGGGTGACACGCTCCGTGAGCGGCCGCGACCGGCTCGAGAGCCTTGGGGCGCGGGCCGTCGAGGCCGACGTGTTCGACGACGCGTCGCTGCGCCATGCGTTCGACGGGGCGGACGCCGTCCTCAACCTGCTGACACACGTCCCG
>VAYD01000310.1 GCA_005883905.1 Actinomycetota bacterium | reverse complement strand
CGCGAGGCGGTCGGTGCGGCGGACCCTGCGCCAGCCTGCGCTGATCGTGCCGACGATCGTGTTCCCGCTGCTGCTGCTCGCGATCAACGCCAGCGGCTTGGACGTCACGAAGAACATCCCGAACTTCCCGGCCGACTCCTACCTGGACTTCGCGCTGGTCGTGACGTTCATGCAGGGCGGGCTGTTCGCGGCGACGACCGCCGGCACCGAGCTCGCCACCGACATCGAGACCGGCTTCCTCAACCGGCTGCAGCTGACGCCACTGCGCGCGCCGGCGATCCTGGTCGGCCAGCTCGCGGGCTCGATGACCGTCGCGTTCCTCGCGTCGCTGGTCTACCTCGCTGTCGGTCTGCTCGCCGGCGCGCACGTCGCCGCCGGCTTCGGCGGCGCGCTCGTGCTCATCGGGCTCGCGATGCTCGTCGCGCTCGCGTTCGGCGGGATCGGCTCGATCATCGGCGCGCGGACCGGTTCGGCCGAGGCCGTGCAGGGCATGTTCCCGCTGCTGTTCGTCTTCTTCTTCCTGTCCTCGATGAACCTGCCGCGCAACCTGATCGAGGTCCACTGGTTCCGCACGGTCGCGTCGTGGAACCCGATCTCCTATCTCGTCGAGGGGCTGCGCAGCCTCGTCATCACCGGCTGGGACGGAACGGCGTTGTGGCGCTGCCTGGTGACCGCCGTCGCGATCAGCATCCTCAGCTTCATGGGCGCCAGCGCGGCGCTGCGCACGAGGATGGCGCGGACATGAGCGGCACGCTGTCGGTTGCTCGCGCGGTCGCGCGGCGCAGCCTGATCCACGCGTTGACGAATCCGGCGTTGCTGGTGCCGTCGATCATCTTCCCGCTGGTCTTCCTGATCGGGTTCGCAGGCGGGCTGTCCGCTGTCGGAAACGTGCCCGGCTTCAAGTTCCACGGGAACTACACGGCCTTCGTGTTCGTGTTCGTCTTCCTGCAATCGGCCGCTTTCGGCGGCGTGTTCACGGGCTTCGGCATCGCCGCGGACTTCGAGTCGGGCTTCGCGCGGCGGATGCTGCTCGCTTCGCCGCACCGCTCCGGGATGCTTCTCGGCTACGCCATCGCCGGACTCGTGCGCTGGTGCCTGACCGCCGCGCTCGTCACGGTCGCGTCGCTGGTGGCGGGCATGCAGGTGCACGGCAGCGGGGTGCAGCTCGTAGGCCTCGTCGGCGTGGCGCTGCTCGTCAACATCACCGCGACGTTGTTCGGCGCCGGCGTGTCGCTGCGCACCAAGACGCTGCAGGCCGGGCCGCTGATGCAGATCCCGATCTTCGTCGGCCTCTTCCTGGCGCCGGTCTACGTGCCGCTCAAGCTGCTCAACGGCTGGATCAACACCGTCGCCTCCTACAACCCCGTGACCGCGCTGATCACGGCGGGGCGCGGCTTCATCTCGGGCGCGCCGGAGAAGAGCCTGATCGCTTTCGCATGCGGCACCGCGCTCGTCGCGCTGATGAGCGTGTACGCGCTCCGCGGACTACGGCGAGCGGAACGCGGCCTCTAGATGGCTGGTTCCACGACCACCGCGTCCAGCTGACCGCGTCTAAGACCACCGGCTTCGCCGGCGGTGCCCTCGCCGGATCACCACCCGCCTTCGCGGTCCGTGCCTGCGGCACTGTCCAAGACCAACGGCGAAGCCGGTGGTCCTAATCCGCGGCCATCCGAACACGGCGGCCGCGGAACCAACCATCTCTGCGTCATAGTTGGCGCGGTGAGCGAGCAGCGCCTGCTCGACCCCGAGTCGCTCGGTGACCACGTCGACCGCCTTTATCGCGCGGCCTGGGGTCTGTGCGGCTCGCGGGAGGACGCGGAGGATCTCGTCCAGGAGACCTACGCCAAGGTGCTTTCCAAGCCACGCCTCATTCGCAACGACGACGACCTCGGCTACCTGCTCCGCGTGCTCCGCAACACCTTCTACTCCAGCCACCGCAGCGCACAGCGCCGCCCGCAGACCGCGGCGATGCCCGAGGACTACGAGCCGGTGGACCAGCGTCCGGCGATGCGCCCCGACGAGGCGTTCGCGGCACACGAGGTCTTCGACGTGATCGCGGGGCTGGCGCCGGACTTCCGCGACGCGCTCGTCGCGGTGGATGTCGCGGGGCTGAGCTATCGCGAGGCCGCCAAGCTGCTGGGCGCCAAGGAGGCGACGATCACGAGCCGCTTGTTCCGGGCGCGTGGACAGGTGGCCGCCGGGATGGATCGGGGCCGTTCTGGCGTCTTAGAGGAGAAGGGCTGATGGGAGACCGCGACATTCATCCCACTGATGAGGCGCAGGCCGAGCGTGGCCGTGCGCTCGTTCAGGCTGCCGTGGCGCAGACGCGCGCCCCGCTGGCGCTGCGTGAGCGCATCGAGAACGACCGTTCGCGCGCCAAGCCCGCGCGCCGCCGGTGGACCCTCGGCGGCTCGCTCGTCGGCACCGTCGCGGCAGCGACGGTCGCGGTCGTGCTCGCGACAGGTGGGGGCAGCGCCGGGCTCAGCGTGGCCCAGGCGGCCAACCTCGCCATCCGTGGGCCGGCGGCGCCGGCGCCCGCGGTCGACGCGACGCACCCCGGCCAGCTCAAGCGCAGCGTCGGCGGCGTCACCTACCCGTCGTGGCAGGACGAGTTCCCGTGGAAAGCCTCGGGCGCGCGGGTGGACAAGATCGACGATCGGCGCGCAGTCACGGTCTTCTACGACAACCCGGCCGGGGAGCGGATCGGCTACACGATCGTCGACGGCAAGGCGCTCGACGAGCCCTCGGGCCCGAGCCAGCAGCAGGGAGCCGAGCGCTACGTCGTCCTGCGCCGCGGCGACCGCACGATCGTGACCTGGCGCCGGGGCGGCCACACGTGCATCCTCAGCGGGCCGTCGAAGGTGTCGTCGGACAAGCTCCTGGCCCTCGCCTCGTGGTCAGGGACCGAGACGTCTTAACTTCCAGCCCTAGACTGCCGAAGTTCGGTCTTATGGAGGTTGAGGTGACCCCCGGCGTGCGCGTGCACGCCGAGCTCGAGGGCGAGCTCTACACCCTGCGGCTGATCGGCGACCACTCGCGCTACGAGTTCTGCGCGCGCGAGGAGCTGGCGAGCACGCTCGCGATCCTGTGCAGCCTCGACATGAACGACCCGATCGTGCGCCGTCGCGTGGTGCTCGCGGTCGAGCGGATCGTCAACGCACGCTGACCGGGTCGCCCACGGCGATCGTGGCGGCGTGCAGCGGGCGCGCGTTCATACCGAACAGCATGCGGCGCTCGCGCGTCAGCCAGCGCAGCAGCTCGGGGAACTTCTGCGCGGTGTCGGGATCGCGCGTCGGGATCACGCAGCGCTCGCACGGGTGCAGCAGGCGGAACGTCGCCTGGCCGACGGTCAGCTCGCGGCCCTCCCAG
>VAYD01000309.1:1221-9177 GCA_005883905.1 Actinomycetota bacterium | reverse complement strand
GCGGTCGAAGCCGATCGCGCCCGGGAGAAGCGCTTCTCGACCCTCGAGCAGCGCGTCGTGGAGGCCCTCGAACCGGTTGCCGGCGACGTGGCGCTGCTCGCCGCGAGCCTTGGACGGATGTGGTCGAGCGACATCGACGTGCTCGTGCGGGCGGCGGCGACCGACCGCGCCTCGGGCCTCCTCGCGGATCGCGGCTTTCTGTCGCTCGAGCCGCTGCTCGAGCGCCTCGGCCGCACGACGCCGGGCGTCGTGCGCTTCGCCGCGGTCCAAGACGACGAGGTGCTCGGGTCGGCGGAGCTGTGCCGCTGCCTCTACGACTACGGGCCCGATGCGACCCCCGCGATCGACGCTGCCGCGCCCGCCGCCGATGGGGGCATCCCACTTGTGGGGGCCGCGCATCGGCTCCAGCGGACTGCCGGCAAGGTGATCGCCAGCCGCCGGCTCACGGTTCGCGCCGCCCTCGAGCTGCTCGCTGCGCTCGAGAGGATCGGGTCGGTGCCCTCCACCGGTGACGTCGCCGCCGCTCTCGACCGGGCCGCGGGCCTCGGCCGGAGGATTGGCGCTGCCGATGTGTTCCCGGACGCGCCGCGACGGCTGACCGCCGCCGACCCGCGTTGGCTCGCCGCCCGCTCGCGTTCCGCGCATCGTCTCGCCGTCGAGCGCCTGCGTCCGAGGCGCATGCAGGTGGTCTTCTCCGGCATCGACGGGGCAGGGAAGACCACCCAGGTGCAACGACTCGCCGAGAACCTCGGCCGGCTGAACGTCCCGTCGAGCATCGTGTGGGTCCGGCTCGGTTTCAGCGGCTCGGCGCTTCTCAGCGGGAGCGCGCGGCTGGGGCAGCGGTTGCTGCCGCCGCGGACACACTCCGCCCATCCGGCACGAGCGTCCGGGCTCGGGGAGCCGAACCCGCTGACGCGACGGGGCCCGATCGGCTGGACCTGGGCGCTCGCCAACACGCTCGACTACATCCGCCAGGCTCGTGCCGCCGTGCGCCGAGGTCGGGGCCGGGTCGCGATCTTCGATCGCTCGGCCCTCGACGCTGCGATCGCGCTCGACCACGACTACGGCGGCGCGTTGGCGCTGCGCCTGCATCACCGGATCCTGCAGGCGGCCGTTCCGCGGCCGGACCGGACGTTCTACCTGCGGCTGCCGGCAGCCGTGGCGTACGCGCGCAAGGACGACATGTTCTCGCCGTCGGTCCTGGGTGCGCTCGTCGATCGCTACGACCGGACGTTCCCGGGCCGAGCCGGAGTCGTGGAGCTCGATGCGCAGCGACCCGCGGGCGAGCTCGCGGTCGAGGTGTTGCGCACGCTGGCGGGCCATGGCGTGCTGCGCGATCAGCCCGTCGCGGCGTCGATCACCTCCGAGTAGATCCGCTCGTAGCTGCGCGCGACTTCAGGCCAATTGTGATCTTGGAGAACGTACTTCCGCGCCGATGCCGCAAGGCGCGCCCGAAGCGCGGGATCGTCCATCAGGCGCACGACCGCCTCGGCGAAGCGCTCCTCGCCGTCGGCGATCAGCAACTGCTCCTCTGAACGGACGCTCATCCCCTGGCAGGAGAGCGCCGTCGCAACGGCCGGGCTCCCGCACGCGAGCGCCTCGAGGAGCTTGTTCTTGATGCCGGTGCCGCTGATCATCGGACACGCGTACACCTCTGCCCGCTGCAGCCAGGGGCGGACCTCGGGAACGTCTGCGACGACGTCCACGACCCCGGGGCTGGCGAGTGCGCGCACCGTGCGACACGGCGACCGACCGACAATCGTCAGATGCGCGTCGGCCACCTTGCGCCGTACGCGGGGAAGGATGCGCAGCGCGAGGAAATGGGCTGCCGCGACGTTGGGAGGATAGGCAAGCGCCCCCGTGAAAACGATATGTCCGCGCTCTGCCAACGGCACGGCGGCCGGCGCGAACCGCGATGCGTCCACCCCGTTGGGGATCACCTCGAGCGGGAGCGAGGGGTTGAGCTTGTGGACGGCCGCCGCGTCCTCCGCCGTCACCATCACCACCCGCTCGTACCAGCCCAGCGCACGAGACTCGAACCGTCGGGCGCGGCGCGCCTCGAGCCGCCGCAGCGGGCGCGTGATCCTCGGTCCTATAGCCGCTGACGCGAGCAGGTTGAGGTGCCACGCGTCGAGCGCCGCGAGAATCGAGGGAACGGAGCCGAGGGAGTGCTTCAGGCGCGCCATGACCGGGCTCGTGACGTGAGCGACGTCGAAGCGGCGCTCGCTCACCAGCCGCGCGACCTCGTGCTCGGCATGGCCGGTGAACGGGCCGACTGCCGCCGGCTGGTTCTGGACGGCTGCGCCGAGCCAGTCGAGCGCCCGCACCGGGAGCGCTCGCGAGGGTGCCGCGAGCGAGCGCAGCTCGAAGGCGCCTGCGCCGTCCGCCTCCTGCTCCGGCCAGCGATAGCCGAGCACGCAGACTTCGTGCCGGACAGCGAGCTCCTGGGCGAGGTGGCCCACCTGTAGCCGCAGGCCGTTGATCGGCGGCAACGGGAGCTCGGGCGTCACCAGCAGGATCCGCAGAGAGAACCGCCCCGGTCAGCCGGCGCCGAACCAGTGACACGACTGGCTGCCCGAGTCCGTGAACGTCCCGCCGGCGGCCGGGACGAACCGCCAGTCGTAGCCGCCGGAATGCAGGGTGAGCGACAGCACGCCGTTCGTGCTCGTGTCGCGCACCTCGCTGTTCGGCTGGATCGTGCTGATGTACCCGTGGGCTCCGCCGCCGGTGCCGACGACGAACTCCCGGATGCCGTTGGCGGGGTCCGCCGTGCCGTCGGGTGCCTGGGGAGCGAAGCGCTCGTACACGTGGTCGTGGCCGCTCAGCACGACGTCGGCGCCGCTGTTGTAGAGGTCCTGCCAGAACGCGAGGTAGTCGGTCTCGTCGCCGTGCTCTCCGGAGCTGAACCGGGGTTCGTGGAAGTATGCCAGCGTGCAGGTTCCCGCGTGCGCCTGCAGATCGGCCTGCAGCCATTGCTCCTGCAGCGATCCGACGCCACAGCCGCCGACCTGCGCGCACTGGGAGTTCAGCGCGATGACGTGCCAGCTGCCGAGGCTGTAGCTGTAGTAGCCCTTGGCGGGATCTCCGGCGGCCGCGCCGAAGTAGGCGAAGTACGGCGCCGCGTTCGTGCTCTCATACTCATGGTTGCCCACCGCCGGCTGCGTCCGCGCCCGTTGGGTCCCCCATGAGGGGTCGTAGCAGTTCAGGAACTGGAGCGCCGTGCCGTTGTCGTACGCGAGGTCGCCGACGGCCGCGATCGTGCCCGGCATGCTGTTGAGCAGCTGCCCGGTGGCCTCGTCCCCCGTGCTGGCGCAGCTCCCGATGTCCCCCGCCGCGATCAACTTCGGGGGTTGCCCGCGGAGTCGCTCTGTGAGGCCACCGCGGTGTAGGGGCCGCCGGCGAGCGCCGACTGCGTCCTCGCCGAGAAGATCCCGCTCGGATCCACGGAGGCGGCCAGGGTTTGCAGCGGGGTTCCGGATGCGCTCGAGCCCGCGTCGATCGACACCGTCACCTGCGAGGAGTCCCCGCCCGCGGTCCCGCCCGTGCCGCCGAAGGCCGGGGCCGCGTCCATCGTGCTACCGGTTGCCGGAGTGCTCAGCGAGACGGCCGGTGGTGTCGTGTCGGTCGGCGCGCCGGCGCTGTAGTGGGCGGCCACCCGCGCGGCGCTCAGCGCCTTCGGGTAGATGGCGAGTTCGTCGAGATCGCCCGCGAACCAACCGAACGAGTTGTACGTCGACCCGAAGTAGAGGCCGGTCCCGGCGGTGCCGATCGGCGCGGCCAGCCCCGTGCTCGCCTTCGCGGCGCCGTTGACATAGATCGTCATCGTCGAGCCGTCCCAGGTGGCGGCCACGTACGTCCAGATCCCCGGCGTGACGGCCTTCAGCGGTGAGCTCAGCGCGTTCGCCGTGCCGTCCTTCCAGAGCCGGAAGGTGAGCGAGCCGTCGTAGTTGAGCGACAGCGAGTACTGGCCGTCCTTGCGCACGACCGAGTTGGAGGACGTGGGAAGGCTCGTTGGGCGGATCCAACCCTCGAGCGAGATCGCGCTGGTCGGGCTCAGAGCGGACGAGCTCGGCACCGAAACAGTTCCGCTGAGGCCGTCGAAGCCGGCCGCACTGTTCGTGTCGCTGGCGATCGCCCCGGGCCGACCGAGGGTAACGCCGCCGGCGTACGTGCCCGCGGCCGCGCCCATCTGGTCCGCTGCGCTCGCGCCCGCGTCGCCAAGGCGCCAGTAGGACGTCGGGCCGTCACCCACCACCACGCTCGCGTACGAGCTCAGCGGCGGCGGCGGCGGCACAACGAGCTGGTAGTGAGCGAGGACCCGCGCGGCCGCCAGCGCCTTGTCGTAGACAGCCACCTCGTCCAGGTCGCCGGTGAACCAGTCGAACGAGTTGTAGGTGGACCCGAGGTACAGGCCGGTCGTCGCACTGTCGATGGGACCGGATAGAGGAGCGCTCACCTTGGCCGCGCCATTGACGTAGAGCGTCATCGTCGCCCCGTCCCACGTACCTACGACATGGCTCCACGCGCCGAGCGCGATCGTCCCCGCGGGGGTGGTGACGTCCTGGGCGACGCCGCCCTTCCAGAGCCGGAACAGGACCGCGCCGTTGTACCTCAGCCGCAGCGAGTACTGCCCCTCCTTGCGCAGGATCGTGTTCGACGAGGACGGAAATGCGGTCGGGCGTATCCACGTCTCCAGCGAGAGCGCGCCGGTGGGGTTGAGCGCGGCGGCGCTCGGTACCTGGACGGTCCCGCTGAGACCGTCGAAGCCGGCGGCGGTGTTCGCGTCGTTCGCGATGGCGCCTGGGCGCCCGAGCGTGACGCCGCCGACGTAGCTGCCCGGAGAGGCGGCGGTCTGGTCCGCCGCCGTGGTGCCGGTGTCGCCGAGGCGCCAATAGGCCTTCGGCCCATCGCTGACGACGGCGCTGGAGTACGGGGTCGGCGGCGGCTCCGCGGGGTCGGGCTGTGGCTGCGTCTGAGCGCCGTTCTGGTAGTGCGCCTGCACCCGCGCTGCCGAGAGAGCCGTCGGGTAGACCGCGACCTCGTCGAGGTCGGCCGCCACGTACTCGAACGAGTTGTACGTCGAGCCCAGCCAGAGCCGGCTCGTGGCGAGGTCGTCATCGCGGAACCGTCCCAAGTCCCGACCACGTGCGTCCAGGCCCCGACCGCCGTCGCGCCGGAGCTCGTCACCACGTCCTGAGCGACGCCGTTCTTCCAGAGCCGGAACACGAGCGCCCCGCTGGACTTCAGGCGAAGCGAGTACTGGCCGTCCTTGCGCACTATGGTCGCAGCGCTCGCCGGGAGCGCCGCGACCCGCACCCACGCCTCCAGGCTGATGGCGCTCGAGGGGTTCAGCGACGCCGCGTTGGCGATCTGCACCGTGCCCGTCGTCCCGTTGAACCCCGCGGCCGTGTTGGCGTCACCGACGATCGCGCCCGGGCGTCCCAGCGTGACCCCGCCGACGTACGTGCCGGGGTTCACCCCCGTTTCGTCAGCTGCGCCGGCTCCGCTGTCCCCCAACCTCCAGTAGCCGCTCGGGCTGTCGGCGAGCACGACGCTGCGGTAGCTCGTCGTGTCAGCCGAGACCGGCCCGCCGACGAGCGCGGCCGCCACGGCCACGGCGGCCACCGCCAGAGCGACAGCGCCCCTCTCACTCGTCCCCCGGCTCGGAAGCCCGATCATTGTGTCCCTCCGCCGTTCCTGATCACTCTGATCTCATCCCGCAGGCGCCTCAAGGGGAGGAACGCGCGTCCAGTGGGGAGGAATCTCCCCCGACGGTCGGCGGTCGGACTGCAAGATTCGAAGCGTCGTGCGCCTGATCGGCGTCCTGCTCCTCGTGCTCGCGGCGCTCGCGGCGGCGGGCCCGCGTCCCGCGTTGGCCACCAGGTCCTCCTGCGATCTGTACGCGGCGCCCGGCGGCGAGGATTCGGTCGGCCCATTCGGCCGCGTCGGCGCGCCCGGCTTCGGGCGGTTGGGTTCGGTGGCGGCGCCGTTTGGCTCCGTGCAGAAGTTGGTGAAGTCGTTGTCTGCTGGTCAGACGGGGTGTCTGCGTGAGGGGGTGTACGCGAGTGCTGGTCGTCTCGACTTCTCGCACGGGGGCTCGCGGGACGCGCCGTTGACGTTGGCGAGCTTTCCGGGGGAAGTGGCCCGCCTGGCATATGGGACGGTGCACGTGTTTCCCAGGGCGAACCACGTGACGCTGCGCGATCTTGAGATCGACGGCAGCGCGAACCCGGATGTGACGGTCTGGGTGGAAGGCAGCGATGTGCTGCTGGAGGGCAACAGCATCGGCAACGCCAACCTGGGGATGAGCTGCTTGATCATCGGCGACGACGCGACGGTGACGGTCAGCTCCAATCGCTTCGGCGGGTGTGGTCGTTACGCGGACGGCAACCAGGACCACGCGGTGTACGCGGCCCACACGCGGGCGTTGCATGTGGTGGACAACGTCTTCTGGGGTACGGCAGGATGGGCGATTCATCTGTATCCCGACGCGCAGCGCAGCGTGATCACGCACAACGTCATCGACGACGGCACCGGCGGCGGCGTGATCTTCGCCGGCGATGACAGCCACGCCTCGGGGAAGAACATCGTCCGGCACAACATCCTCACCGACGCCACGTCGGCATATCTGCTGCAGTCCTCGTGGGGCCGGCCGATCGGCAGCGGCAACCGCGCCAGCGCGAACTGCCTGCGCGGCGGCCGCCTCGGTGAGGTCGGCCCGCAGATCGGCTTCAGCGCCACCGGCAATCTGAACGCCGACCCGCGTTACGTCGATCCCGCTCATCACGACTACCGGCTTGCTCGTGGCAGCCCCTGCCTGCGGCTCGTCGGGTACGACACCGCCGCCAAGCTCGACGCCCGACGTGTTCAGCAATAGTCGCGCTTTCGGGTCCGCCTCGCCTGCGCTCCTGCGCCCCGTTCCCGCGCAGGCAGAGGTGCGGTCGCGCGCGCTGGTTGCCGGCGCGGTGCTCGCGGCGGCGCTCATCGGGGCATCACTGGCGGCGCGGATGCCGGTGGGCGTCGCGCTGCTTGCAGTCGCCTGCTACGCGCCCGTCGTTGCGATCGATCTCGAGCTTGCGATCGCGCTGTGGGCGCCGCTGGTGTTCCTGCAGGGCATCCCTGCACTCAACACGGCCTCGAAGGCGGCCGGGCTGCTACTCGCAGCGGTCTGGCTCGCCGGGCTCCTCGGCGGTCTGCGCGACCCGGTCGTGCTGCGCCGGCACCGGAGGCTCGTGTGGGCGGTGGGCGCACTTGTCGCATGGCTGTCGCTCTCGGCGCTGTGGGCCCAGGATCGCAGCCTCGTCCTCGCCGACGTCTGGCACTGGTGGGCTGTAGCGGCGCTGTTCCTGATGGTCGCCAGCTCGCTGCGCGACACCCGGGCCGTCAAGCTTGTGATGCTGGGCATGGTGATCGGCGCCGCTGCGTCTGTGGTCCTCGGTCTGGCCAACGGGGACCTCGGCCGCAGCGCGGTCGAAGGCGCCTCCGATCGCTTGAAAAGCGGCGCCGGTGACCCCAACGTGCTTGCAGCCGGCCTCGTATCGGCAGGCGTGCTGGCCGCTGCGCTGATGGTGCCGATCCGGACCGCCCTGGGGCGTTGGGCCCTGGCCGTCTCGATCGGCCTCCTCTGCATCGGCGTCGTCGCCAGCGAGTCGCGTGGGGGCGCACTCGCAGCGCTGGCCACGGCCGGGGCGAGCCTTGTGTTCTTCCGTCGCCGCCGCAAGCAGGTGTCGGCCGTCGTGCTTCTCGCCACCGGAGCGGTGGTTGTCGCGCTCGCTTTGTTCCCGAGCGCCTGGCATCGGATCTCGTCCTACGACAACGGCGGCAACGGGCGGACGGAGATCTGGACGGTCGCCTGGCGCATGACGCAGGATCATCCGCTGGTCGGCGTCGGCCTCAACAACTTCGACACCCGGGCAGGCGACTACGTGCGCCGTCCGGGAGCCCTCAAGCGCGTTC
>VAYD01000309.1:538-1077 GCA_005883905.1 Actinomycetota bacterium | reverse complement strand
GGGCAGCGTGGAGCGCGGCGCGGCGCTTCGCGGCCCGCGGCGACCCCGCCGGCGAGGCCCTGTCCACCGCTGCCTTGGTGGCCGGAACGAGCATCCTGGTAGCGGGGTTCTTCATCTCGGCCGGCGTCGACACCCGACTGTGGATCCTGTTCGCGCTCGGGCCGGCCCTCCTACGAGCGTCCAAACCGACGCTCGGAAGGTGGAGGGCGACGTAGACTCGTCGCGGGCTGGTTCTCTCATGGCCGACGAGTCATCGTTCGGGGCGTCCTACGTGGGCGCGATGCGGGCCCACTTCTGGGTGGTGCTGCTGGTCATCGCGGCCGCCGTCGGGGCGAGCGTCGCGTACCTGTCCTCGTCCTCCCCCTCGTACAAGGCCACCGCGCGCCTGCTCGTGAACCCGATCAACGCGCAGGACGCTCCACAGCTGGACCTGCCGCTCGTGCGCGACACCGGCGATCCCGTGCGCGACGTGCAGACGGCGGCGTCGCTCGTCGGCTCGCACCACGCGGACGCGCTTGCGGCGAAGAGGCTCGGACGCG
>VAYD01000309.1:0-529 GCA_005883905.1 Actinomycetota bacterium | reverse complement strand
CAGACGAGCATCATCGACATCACGGCTACGGCACGCACGCCGGCGCTTGCGGCGAGGCTCGCGAACACGTACGTCGGGTCCGTCATGGCGGTGCGTCGTGCGGCCTTCCGCAGCGTGGCCACACCGGCGCTGACGGCGGCGCAGGCACAGCTTCGGCGCGCGCCGGATCCCAACGGCGTCGCGGCTGTCGCCCTTCAGCGACAGGTGAGCGAACTGCAGGCGATGAGCCAGGGCATCGACCCGAACCTGTCGCGCGCCGAGGCCGCCGCTCCGTCGGGAAGCGCGCTCGGTCCGCCGGACTGGCTGGTCGTCCTGCTCGCGCTGCTCGCAGGAGTCCTGTTGGCCTCGGGAACTGCGCTCCTCCTCGAGAGCGTCGGCCCGCAGCGGATCGGCAGCGAGGACGAGCTCGTCGCCGTCCTTCCCCTGCCGATCCTCGCCCGGCTCCCCTTGGTTCGGCGCGCCAACGGCCGGCGCTCCATGCGCGCGGCACGTCCTGACCCGCTCGTTCGCGAGGCGTTCCGCACGGTGC
>VAYD01000308.1 GCA_005883905.1 Actinomycetota bacterium | reverse complement strand
AAGTCCAAGCTGACCAAGCGCCTCAAGATCCCGCTCTGAGCCGCCACCAGCGGTAGAGGTCCTCGCGCTGGTGCGGCAGCGGCTCGGCGCTCGGCTTGCGGCGCTTGATCTGCCCCAGCGCCTCATCCGGCTCGATGCCGTCGCGGACCGAGAGCGCCGCCGCGGCGACCGCGGCGCTGCGCTGCCAGCCGGCCCGGCAGTGCACGTAGACGCGCTCGCCGTCGTCGAGCCACGCGACGACCTGGCGCGCCGAACGCTCGATAGCGTCGGGCATCAGGCGGCCGTAGTCGACGATCTCGAAGCGCTGCTCCTGCAACCCTCGCTCTCGCAGCGCCGCCTCGACGGACGCGCGCCACCCGTCCTCGTACTCGCCGTCCTCGCAGAGGTTCACCAGGCACGTGACGCCGTCCGCCGCCAGCGCCGCCACGTCCTCGCGATCGCACGGATACGAGCCCGTCATCAGCCCGTCGCCGACCTCGGCGCGCCCGTACCGCTCGAACCACTCGCTCATCCACGCGTACGGTACGGGCGATGGATCCGCTCGCGGACGCCCTCGCCGATCCGGGTTCCTCGCCGGCCCAGCTGCGCGCGCTGCTCCGCGCCGAGCTGGAGCACGGGCAGCAGGAGCTCGCGCGCAAGCGGTCCGGCTACGGGCGGCCGGTGACCGTCGCCGTGGCGCCCGGCGGCACGGCGGTGGCGCCGGTCGCGCCGCAGCTGCGCGCCGACCCGGCTGCCGTGGACGACCGCGCGTGGACCCTCGTCGCCGCGCTCGTCGGCGCGCTGGTCGCCGCCGGCGCCGACGCCGAGTCGCTCACCGCCGGTGCGCAGGACGGCTACCTCGCGCTGCACCTCGTGAACGCCGACGCCGAGCTCGTCGCCCTCGCCTTCGAGGAGCAGCTCGCGGGCGTCGACCGCCTGCGCGCCCGCGCGCTCGTCGTGCCCGAGCTCGCCGCCACGGACCTGCGCGCGCCGATCGGCGACGGCCATCCGCTGCTCGCCGCTGCGCGGATCGCCGCGCTCGGCGGCATGCCGGCCGACCCCGCGTCGGTGGAGCAGTTCGAGGAGCTCCTGTTCGACAGGGCCGGCGAGGAGGCCACGCGCCCCCACGACGATCCCGACCCGGCGCGCCGGATCGCCAGGCGGATCCTGCAGCGGCTCAACGGCATGGGGAAGTGGGGCGGCTACCACACCGAGTTCACGCACCTCGCCCGCGGCTTCGCCGGCAACGACCGCAAGCTGGCCGAGGCCGTCGGCGAGGCGCTGCTCGACGACGGCCTGCTGCAGTCCAAGCCGAGCGTCGGCCAGCGCCATGTCTTCCTGAACCCGCGCCGCGCCGCGGACATACATGCCCTGATCGAGCGCGGGGTACTGCCGCCAACACTTAGGCTTCCGTGACGTGAACGTGATCGGACGGGTCACCGACAGGCTTCACACCGCCAAGACCCTCGTCGAGACGGGGATCTTCCGGCCGACCCGGCCGGACAAGCTGCTGCGCGTCGGCCTCACGCTGCAGAAGTGGGGTCCGACGCCCGCCGCCGGCTACACGGGCAGCGCGATCCGCTACCCCGACGAGACGGCGATCATCGACGAGCTCGGCACGCTGACCTTCCGCGAGGTGCACGAGCGCACGAACGCGCTCGCCCACGCGCTCAGCGACGCCGGCATCCGCGACGGCGACGGCGTGGCGAGCATGTGCCGCAACCACCGCGGCTTCATCGACGCCACCGTCGCGTTGTCGAAGCTCGGCGCCCATTGCCTGTACCTGAACACTTCGTTCGCGGGCCCGCAGATCACCGACGTGGTCAACCGCGAGAAGCCCGTCGCGATCGTCTACGACGCGGAGTTCGAGGAGCTCGTCCACGACGCGGGCGTGCGGCGCAAGCGCTTCATCGCGTGGCACGACGGCGGCGAGAAGCCCAAGGACCCGCTGCTCGAGGACCTGATCGGGCAGGGCGACCCGGCGGACGTCGTCCCGCCGAGCGAGAAGGGCCGCGTCGTGATCCTGACGTCGGGGACGACCGGCACGCCCAAGGGCGCCTCGCGCAAGCAGCCCGAGTCGCTGGAGCCCGCTGCGGCGCTGTTCTCGAAGATCCCGCTGCGCGCGCGCGAGACGACGATGATCGCCGCGCCGATGTTCCACTCCTGGGGCTTCGCGCACTTCACGCTCGGCATGGGCCTCAGCTCGACGCTCGTCATGCGGCGCAAGTTCGACCCCGAGGCGACGCTGAGCCTGACCGCGCAGCACGAGGCCACCGCGCTCGCCGTCGTACCGGTGATGCTGCAGCGCATCCTCGAGCTGCCGATCGAGACGATCCAGAGGTACGACCTCAGTGCGCTGCGCGTGATCGCCGCATCCGGTTCCGCGC
Source organism: Actinomycetota bacterium (assembly GCA_005883905.1). Taxonomy (GTDB): domain Bacteria; phylum Actinomycetota; class Thermoleophilia; order Solirubrobacterales; family Solirubrobacteraceae; genus AC-49. The sequence continues at coordinate 6,675 of VAYD01000308.1, read as the reverse complement.
TCCCCGGCGAGCTCGCCACCCGCACGATGGATGCGTTCGGCGACGCCCTCTACAACCTCTACGGCTCCACCGAGGTCGCCTGGGCCACGATCGCGACGCCCGAGGACCTGCGCGCCGCCCCGGGCACCGCCGGCCGCCCGCCGCGCGGCACGATCGTGAAGCTCTACGACTCCGACGGCAGGCCGGTCACGACGCCGGGCGAGACCGGCCGCATCTTCGTCGGCAACGAGATGCTGTTCGAGGGCTACACCGGCGGCGGCGGCAAGGACGAGATCGACGGGCTGATGTCCACCGGCGACGTCGGCCACTTCGACCGCGCGGGCCACCTGTTCGTCGACGGCCGCGACGACGAGATGATCGTCTCCGGCGGCGAGAACGTCTTCCCGCGCGAGGTCGAGGACCTCCTCCACGACCACGAGGCGATCGACGAGGTCGCGGTCATCGGCGTCGACGACGAGCAGTTCGGCCAGCGGCTGAAGGCCTACGCCGTGAAGACGAGGGGCAAGCAGATCGGCGAGGACGACCTCAAGGCCTACGTCAAGCGCAACCTCGCCGGCTACAAGGTCCCGCGCGAGGTCGTCTTCGTCGACGAGCTGCCGCGCAACGCGACCGGCAAGGTCCTCAAGCGCGACCTGCTCGAGCAGCACCAGAACGGGAGCTGAGGGCTAGATGGTTGATTCCACGACCCCGCGCGCACGGGTTCCGGTCGGTATCCGCGCCGGATCGTCGTCCTTGGGCTCGCCAATACCCGCCCGGTATTGCGCACACACGCGGCCGTGGAATCAACCATCTACGGGCTCACGTTGAAGTCGTCGAACGCGACGCTGAGGTCAGACGTCGTCCCGGCGCGGTTGTAGGCGAACACGCCGGCTTTGACGTTCGCCAGCGCGGCCCCCGTCGTGTAGATCGGCGTGAAGCTGACGCCATCGGTCGAGTAGGACGTGGTGTAGATCGGCCCGCGCTTCACCATGCGCAACCAGACGGTCGTGCCCGCGCCCATGATCGACGCCGTCGGGATCGTCCTCAGGACCTGCGCGACCGGTGCCCCCGACAGGGAGTCCTCGATCGTCTCGCCGAAGCGCGCGGCGCCGCTGCTGAACTCCCAGTCGAGCTTGACGTAGTCGTCGTCGTCCTGGTAGGCGATGATCCCGCCCTGCTGGTTGTTGGCGTGCGGGGCCGAGCTGAAGACCAGCTTCGACGTGATCGTCCAGTCGCCGGGGGCGCTCTGCACGAGGATGTTGTGCGCTCAGGTCGCCGGTCTGCGGTGTGATCACCAGCGAGCCGGGCGTCGACGTGAGGCTCTCGCTCGACGGATCGTTGCGGATCCAGCTCCACTGCGAGCCGAGCGTCGAGCTCGAGAAGTCGTCGCTGCGCGCCGCCGGGGCGAAGTCGACTCTGTAGGTGAACGAGACGCCGTCGGCCTGGGTCACCTTCACGGTGGCGGTGCCGGGCACGCCCGGGGCCTGGTCGATGCTGACCGTCGCGTCCTTGTCCGGCGTCGTGGCGCTGACGTGCGGCGCATTGGAGCCGGCCGGGGCGATCGCGTCGTAGCGGTAGGTGTCCGGGTGGAAGCCCGCGACGTCGTGGCCGTTGACGCGCAGACTGTCGAGCTGCGAGACGACGCGCACCGTGAAGCGCGTCGAGCGGCTCACACCGTGGTAGGTCGCCGTGGCGGTCACCGTTGCGACGCCGGGGTTGAGCGTGTGGATGTGGCCGGCGCTGTCGACGTTGACGATCGTGTGGCGGTTGCTGGCGTACGAGACCGTCATGCCCGGCGGCAGCGGCCTGCTCGAGCCCTTGGTGACGTAGCCGTACAGCGACTCGTCGTTCATCGCGACCGTCAGGTTCGGGACGATCCGCACGCCCTCCGGGAACTCGGCGCGTTGCGCGACGTCGCGCAACGCGTCGCTCTCGATCGCCGGCTTGGCCGTGACCACGCTTGGCGTCTGGGTCACCGCGCCGCTGACGTTCACCACATCCTGCGCGTGGACGTCCGCGTCCGCGCTGGAGCTCGCGACCTGCACGCCATAGCGGCCGTCGTCGACCACGTAGCGATCGGCGGACTCGTCCCAGAAGGCGAGGTCGGGCACCTTGACGTCGAGCGTGACGGTCTTCGTCTGGCCCGGGTCGAGCTGGACCTGGCGGAAGCCCTCCAGGCGCTTGCGCGGGCGCTGCGCGGACGCCGGCGCGTCGGGCGTCGTGACGTAGAGCTCGACGACGTCCGAGCCGGGCACCGAGCTCGTGTTCGTCACGTCCACGCTCGCGCGGAAGCTGTCGTCAGCGGTCAGCGAGTGCCGATCGATGTCGAAGTTCGAGTAGGCGAACCGGCTGTAGCTCAGGCCGTAGCCGAACGGGTAGGAGACGGCGCCGTTGAAGTACATGTACGTCCGGCCCGGGCTCGTGTCGCTCGGCCGGATCGCGTAGTCGGTGATGCTCGGCAGCTGCGACGCGCTCTGGTACCAGTCGAACGGCAGTCGCGCGCTGGGGTTGTAGGCGCCGAGCAGCACGTCCGCGAGCGCCTCGCCCTTGCGCTGGCCGTTGTACGAGCTCCACATCATCGCGTGGACGTTGGGCTCGAAGCTCCCGACGTCGACCTGGCCGATGGCCTCCATCACGGCGACCGTGTTCGGGTTCTGCGCGGCGACCTGGTTGATCAGGTCCGCCTGCGCCCCGGGCAGCGCCATCGTGGTGCGGTCGCGGTCCTCGGTCGCGGTCCCCGCATCCGTCCCCGTGTAGACGATGACCGCGTCATAGCCCGACGCAGCGGCGACCGCCGCGGGGTCGACGGTGGTCAGGCTCGCGGCGGTCGTGCCCGTCCCTGTGAAGCCGCGGTAGAAGTCGACGGTGGCGTCGGGGTCGATCGCCTGGACCGCGCTCTTCACGCCGGCGTAGGGCGTGACCTCCTTCGCGACGCCCGCGCTCCCCTGGTTGCTCGAGTAGCCGCCGAGGTACATCGAGGCCGGAAGCTCGGGTTGGCGAAGTAGCCCATGACGGCGACCTTGAACGGGCCGCTGGAGGGGACATGGAGCGGCAGCAGGCCGCTGTCGTTCTTGAGCAGCACCTGCGTCTTGTCGCCGGTCTCGCGCGCCAGCGCCAGTCGCGCCGGCGTCTCGGTCACGGCGTTGTTGTCGTTGGAGTTCGTCCACGTCCCCTGCGGGACGCGGTCGCGAGCGGCCTTGACCCATGGCTCGGCGGCGACGTCGTCGAACTCGCCGAGCTTCATGCGCGCGGTGAAGAGGCGCTGGAGCGACGTGTCGACGTCGCCCTCGTTGAAGGTGTCCGTCTGTGTCTGGATCGCCTGCCCCGCGGCCTCGGGCACGGAGTTGAGGTAGTTGAAGCCGTCGCGGAAGCCGGCGTTGCAGTCGAGGTCCTCGCCTGCGGCCATCGCGAACGCGTGGCGCTCGGTGTTGTTCAGCGGCCTGGTCCAGCCGGGCGGCTGCCAGTGATGGCCGGCGACGATCTCGAAGATCGCGTCGCAGTCCGACGTGAAGTAGCCGTCGAAGCCGAACGTCTCGCGCGCAAGCGTGTCGATGAGGTCCACGCTCGCGGCTGTCGGGGTCCCGTTGATGCTGTTGTAGGAGGACATGATCGAGCCGGGGTGCGCCTGCTCGACGATCCGCCGGAACTGCGCGGTGTAGTACTCGCGGAGCGTCCGCTCGTCCATGTCCGACGAGCCGGTACGCCGGTTGATCTCGCTGTTGTTGGCGGCGAAGTGCTTGAGCGTCGTGATCGCCTTGAGGTAGCCGCCGCCCTCGGGCAGGAGGTTGCCCTCCTGGTCCTTGCCCTCCATGCCGTTGACGAACTGCGACGCGATCGCTGCCGTCAGGAACGGGTCCTCGCTGAAGGTCTCGTCGTTGCGGCCCCAGCGCGGGTCGCGCCCGAGGTTGATCGTCGGCGAGTAGAAGTCGAGGTCGCGCACGTTGTCGGGCACCACTTCGCGCGCCTCGTCGGAGATCGCGCTCGCCTCCCGGTACATCAGGCCGGGATCCCAACTCGACCCGAGCGACAGGTCGATCGGGTACGACGTCGTGTTCGTGAGGATCGTCGCGTTGCCGCTCGGGTTCGTCTGCAGGCGCGAGACACCGTGCAGCGCCTCGTTCCACCAGCCGTACGCCGGGATCCCGAGCCGTGGGATCGCCGGCGCCTGGCTCGACACCGTCTGCGACGCCTTCTCGGCGAGCGTCATGCGTGACACGAGATCCGCGGCCCGCTCGGAGAACGAGTAGGACGGGTCCTGATAGATCGGCGTGGCGGCGACCGCTGTTGCCGAGAGCGCGAAGGTGAGCCCCAGCACCGTCGCTACGAACACGGACCGTGTCTTCATGTGTCTCTCTCCCGCTGAAAACTCGAAGCGGCGGCGGACATTACGTCAGGAATACGCAAAATCGAACGCGATCAGTCCGTTTGCGGACCCTCTTACATCTAGTTCTTGCAATATCGTGGCGGTGATGCACGAGAACCGCGGCCCACTCAGCCTGCGCCAGATGAATCGCCTGCGGATTCTCGAGACGCTCTACCGCAACCCCTCGACCAGCCGCACGGAGCTCGCCCGCTCGACCGGGCTCTCCAGGGGCACCGTCTCCGCGCTCGTCGACGAGCTCGGGCGCGCCGGCGTCGTCGAGGAGCGCGACGCACCCGAGGACGACGAGAGCCGCCGTGGCTCGGGTCGCCCGCCGGTGCTCCTGTCGCTCGTGCCCGACGCGGCGTACGCCGTCGGGCTCGACTTCGGGCACGACCACATCCGCGTCGCCGTATCGGACCTCGCCGGCGAGTCGCTGTTCGACGACTGGTCGCCGGCCCGTGTGGACCATGCGCCGACCGAGAGCCTGGATCTCGCGCGCGAGCTCGTGCGCGCCGCGCTGCGCTCGGCCGGCGTGGCGACGGACCGAGTGCTCGGCGTCGGGATGGGCATCGCCGCGCCCATCGATCGCGCGACCGGCCGGCTCGTGGCCAACGGCATCCTGCCCGGCTGGCGCGGCATCGAGCCCGCGGCGGAGATGGAGGGCCGCCTCGGGATCCACGTCGAGCTCGAGAACGACGCGAACGTCGGGGCGCTCGGGGAGAAGATCTTCGGGGCGGCACGCGGCGTCGACGAGCTCGTCTACGTCTTGCTCTCCGCGGGCATCGGCGCCGGCATCATCCTCGGAGGGCGCCCCTACCAGGGGGTCAGCGGCGTCGCCGGGGAGATCGGCCACGTCCTCGCCGACCCGTCGGGGCTGATCTGCCGGTGCGGCAACCGCGGCTGTCTCGAGACGGTCGCCAGCCCCGTCGCCGTCGCCGCGCTCCTGGAGCGCAGCATCGGCGAGCCGGTCTCCGTCCAGCGTCTGCTCGAGCTCGTCGCGGAGGGGCATCGCGGTGCGACGCGAGCGGTCGCGGATGCGGGCGAGGCGGTCGGGCGCGTGGTCGCGATGGTCGTCAACACGTTCAATCCCGAGCTCGTGGTCGTCGGCGGCGAGCTCGCCGGGGCGGGCGCCGTGCTCCTCGACCCGATCCGCTCCGCGATCGAGCGCCACAGCGTCGCGCCCGCCGCCGCCGCGGCCCGTGTGACGGCCGGAACGCTCGGCGGAAGCGCCGAGGTGCTGGGCGCTGCGGGGCTGATCCTCGCGCAGTCTCCCCATGCGCTCGCGCGCCGCGTTGAGCGCTGACGTGCGTGGGCTACCCTCGATGGGCGATGCCCGCGCGTGCCGACAACTTCGATCTGGCAGGCCTCAAGCTCTCGCCCGGCGAGGGGCGCCGGCTCGATCTCGAGGTGCAACTCGGCGACTTCGACTTCAGCGACGAGCGCTACGCGCCGCCCGCGACGGTTCCCGTCCGGCTCGACGTCTCGCGCATGGTCGGCGGCGGCTACAGCCTGCGGCTGCGCTTCGAGTCGGAGATCTCGGGGCCGTGCATGCGCTGTCTCGAGGCCGCTTCGCCCGTGACGTCCGTCGACGCCCGCGAGATCGACCAGCCGGGCGGCGGCGAGGAGCTCACGAGCCCCTACGTCGTCGGCGACGAGCTCGACCTGCGCGCCTGGGCCCACGACGCCTACGCGCTCGCGCTGCCGGCGCAGGTGCTGTGCCGGCCCGACTGCCTTGGGCTGTGCCAGCAGTGCGGTGCGAACCTCAACGCCGATCCGGAGCACGCGCACGAGGCCGCGCCGGACGCGCGCTGGGCGAAGCTGCGCGAGCTGAAGTTCGAGTGAACCGCGACGCCGTCGTCGAGCTGACCTCGCAGCTCGTCGCGATCGACTCGGTCAACCCGTCGCTCGTCGACGGCGGGGCGGGGGAGGCGCAGGTCGCCGCGTTCGTCGAGCGGTGGGCGCGCGACAACGGCCTGGAGGCGCAGGTGCTCGAGGACACGCCCGGCCGGCCGAGCGTCCTGGTCACCGCACCCGGCGCCGCCGGCGACGGCCGCACGCTCCTGCTCTGCGGCCACCTCGACACCGTCAACGTCGAGGGCATGACGAACCCGCACACGCCGCGCATCGAGGGCGACCGGCTCTATGGCCGCGGCGCCTACGACATGAAGGCCGGGCTCGCGGCCGCGCTGCTGGCCTGCCGCGAGGCGGCGCGACTCGGCGTCGACGGCGACGTGGTCGTCGCAGCGGTCGCCGACGAAGAGCATGAGAGCCTCGGCATCCAGGAGGCGCTGCGCACCACGCGCGCCGATGCAGCGATCGTGACCGAGCCGACG
>VAYD01000307.1:561-3941 GCA_005883905.1 Actinomycetota bacterium | reverse complement strand
CGTTCGGCTTCATCAAGGCCCAGGAGTACGGCGAGCGCGGGCACACCGTGCTGCTCGGCGACTTCGTCTCGGCCGAGGACGGCACCGGCATCGTCCACACCGCGATCGCGTTCGGCGAGGACGACTTCCGCCTCGGCGCGCAGTACGGGCTGAACGTCGTCAACCCGGTGGAGCTCGACGGCACCTACGACGAACGCATCGGCCCGTACGCGGGCCGCTTCGTCAAGGACGCCGACGACGACCTGGTCGAGGACCTGAAAGCCCGCGGCCGGATCCTGAAGGCGACCAAGGAGCTGCACTCCTATCCGCACTGCTGGCGCAGCGGGAACGCGCTGATCTACTACGCGAAGCCCGCCTGGTACATCGCCACGACGAAGCTGCGCGACGAGCTGGTCGCCGCCAACCAGGCGCTCGACTGGCACCCCGAGCACATCAAGGACGGCCGCATGGGCGACTGGCTGTCCAACAACGTCGACTGGGCGCTGTCACGCGAGCGCTACTGGGGCACCCCGCTGCCGGTCTGGCGCTGCGAGGAGGGACACACCCACGTGATCGGGTCCTTCGACGAGCTCGAAGAGCTCAGCGGCGTGCGGCTCGAAGACCCGCACCGCCCGTTCGTCGACGAGGTCGGGTTCCCGTGCCCGCAGTGCAACCAGCGCATGCAGCGCGTGCCGGAGGTCATCGACGTCTGGTTCGACTCGGGCTGCATGCCCTTCGCGCAGGAGCATGCCCCGTTCGAGAACGAGGACCGCTTCCAGGCGCACTTCCCCGCGGACTTCATCTGCGAGGGCATCGACCAGACGCGTGGCTGGTTCTACTCGATGCTCGCGGTCGGGACGCTGCTGTTCGGCCGCGCGTCCTACGAGCACGTCGTCTGCCTCGGCCTGCTGTTCGACGATCACGGCCGCAAGATGTCGAAGTCGCTCGGCAACATCGTCGCGCCCTGGGACGTCATCCAGCGTCACGGAGCGGACGCGTTCCGCTGGTACTACTTCACCTCCAAGCAGCCGTGGGACGGCTACCGCTTCTCGATGGACACGATCTGCGAGTCGGTGCGGCTGTTCCTGCGGCAGCTGTGGAACGTGCACGCGTTCCTCGACCGCTACGAGTCCGACGGACCCCACGGCGGCGAGACCGACCTGGACCGCTGGATCAAGTCGCGCCTCGCGGCGACCGTCGCCGAGGTGACCGAGCGCATGGAGGCCTACGACGCGACGTTCGCGGGGCGCGCGGTCGCGGACTTCGTCGACGATCTCAGCAACTGGTACGTCCGCCGCTCGCGCCGGCGGTTCTGGGAGGGCGACCCGAGCGCGTTCGCGACGCTGCGCGAGTGCATGCTGACGGTGGCGCAGCTGCTGGCGCCGTTCACGCCGTTCGTCGCCGACGAGATCTGGGAGGACCTCGGCGGCGACGGTGACTCGGTTCACCTCACGGACTGGCCGGCCGCCGGCGAGCGCGACCTCGAGCTCGAGACCGCGATGGGCATCGCGCGTGAGACCGTGCGCCTGGGGCTGGCGGCGCGCGGGCAGGCGAAGGTCAAGGTCCGCCAGCCGCTGCACGAGGCGGTCGTCGTGGCGTCGGGTGCCGAGCGAGCGGCGATCGAGCGGCTCGGCGACGTCATCGCCTCGGAGCTGAACGTCAAGCGACTGCGGTTCGTGGCCGAGGCTGACGAGCTCGGGTCCTACGAAATCAAGCCGAACTACCGGACGCTCGGCCCACGGTTCGGCAGGGCGATGCCGCAGGTGGCCGCCGCGGTGGCGGGACTGGACCCGGCGCACGTGAGCTCGGCGGCGCGCAACAACGAGGCCGTGCGGATCAGCGTCGATGGCTCGGACCACGCGCTGGCGCCCGAGGATCTGCTGCTGTCGATGCAGCCGCTCGAGGGCTACCAGCTCGAGCGCGAGGGCTCGCATGCGGTGGCGCTCGAGCTGACGCTCGACGAGGACCTCGTCCGCGAGGGGCTCGCGCGCGAGGTCGTCCACGCGATCCAGGGCGCGCGCAAGGACGCCGGGCTCGACGTGTCCGACCGGATCGCGCTCGGGCTCGCGGGCGACGAGGAGCTGCTGGCCGCGGCGCGCGCGCACGAGGAGTACGTCACGGGCGAGGTGCTGGCGACGAGCGTCGACTACGGGTCGGCGAACGGCCAGGAGGCGCGCATCGAAGGGCGCCCCCTGCACATCTCCGTCACACGCGTGTGACGATTCACGCGCACGCGGGCGACGCGCGCGAATCTCGGCGAACGATGGCCGCATGGACATCGAGCTGTTGCAGACCACCGTCGCCGCGATCCCCGAGGGGCGCTGGGCGACCTACATCGACCTGTGCACCGCCGCCGGCGGCACGCGGGCGCACGCGCGCAGCCTCAACGGCCGCATGACGCGCGGCGCCTGGGAGGGCGCGCACCGCGTGCTGAAGGCGGACGGCACGATCGCGCCGACCGCACTCGGCGATCCGGAGAAGGTTCGCCGCAAGCTGCGGCGCGAGGGCGTTCGCTTCGAGGGCGGCCGTGCCGACCCGGCGCTGCGCTGGCGGCCTTAGGCCAGGACCGGCTCGAGCTCGGCTTCGAGCTTGCGCTTGGGGTAGGCGCCGATGATCTTCTTGGCGGGCGCGCCGCCCTTGAACAGGATCATCGTCGGGATCGAAAGGACCTGGAACGCCGCGGCGGTCTCCGGGTTCTCGTCGGTGTTGAGCTTCACGATCCGCAGGTCGTCGCGCTCGGCCGCGATCTCCTCGAGCACGGGGCCGACGACGCGGCACGGGCCACACCAGGGCGCCCAGAAGTCGACGAGCACCGGTGTGTCGGACTCGAGGACCTCAGCCTGGAAGTTGTTGTCGGTGACGTCGGGAAGTGCGCCGGCCATGTTGCTCCTCAGAAACGGTTCGCAAGGATCACTATACAAAGTGTAGTGCCCCGGTGGGACCGGAACGTTACGGACCATACCCGCGCAGCCAGAGGATCACGTCAGGCGAGACGTAGACCTCGATGAACGCCGCGGCGATGAGCATCGGGGCGGCGATCCCGACGGTGACGAACGTCGCCGCGAGCAGCTCGTGCCAGTCGCCGCGGCGGCTGGCGATGATCCAGGCGGCGAGCGGCAGAAACAGCGCGATCAGCTCCGGCAGCGCGTGGGGCAGCAGCGCGACGACGAGCAGCCCGACGTTCATGTGGCCCTGGGCGGCCAAGGTGCTGGCGGCGCTCCCCAGGACGTACGCCTGGGTGGCGAGCGAGAACGACGTCGCGCCGATGACGAACGCGATCGCCAGTGGGCCGGCCTTGTCGTGCAGGGTCTTGACGAAGCCCGTGTAGCGCTGCGCCTCGAGCGGGACGGACGAGCCGGCGATGAAGCCCGCGATGCACGCGAAGCCGTGCAGCGCCAGAA
>VAYD01000307.1:0-436 GCA_005883905.1 Actinomycetota bacterium | reverse complement strand
GGCGTCGCGAGCGAGCCGATGATGACCACGGCGCAGAGCAGGCCGGCGGCGACAGCGGCTGCGCCGGCGAACCAGGGCATCAGCACCGGCCACGGCGCGGCATGCCAGCGCAGCAGGGTGGCGCGCGTGTCGCGCACGCCCTGGACGAGGACTAGCTGGTTGGCGTCCATCCCGATACGCATCGGCGCGGCGCGCCGGGGGCTTAAGGCTTGCGCTTGCGCAGCTGCGGCACGAGCACCATCGCCTCGGCGGCGATGCGCCACGACATCTTCGAGTGTCCGAGCCGGCGGTCGCGGAACACGATCGGCACCTCGACGACCCGGAAGCCGGCGAGCACCGCGCGGTAGGTGAGCTCGACCTGGAACGCATAGCCCTGCGAGCGCACCGTCGGCAGGTCGATCGCCTCGAGCACCTCGCGGCGAAAGCACTTGAAGCC
>VAYD01000306.1 GCA_005883905.1 Actinomycetota bacterium | reverse complement strand
GTAGACGCGCGTGGACCCGTTGCGCTCGAAGGCGAAGATGCGCGAATGCTCCAGGAAGCGCCCGACGATCGACACGACGCGGATGTTCTCGCTCACGCCGGGCAGGCCGGGCCGCAGGCGGCAGATCCCGCGGATGTTCAGGTCGACCTCGACGCCCGCCATCGAGGCGCGGTAGAGCGCCTTGATGCACCCGCGGTCGACCAGCGCGTTCATCTTCATCGCGATCCGCGCACGCTCGCCGCGCTCCTTGGCGGCGATCGTCTCGTCGATCTCGGCGATGATCCCATCGCGCAGGAACTTCGGCGCGACGAGCACCTTCCGGTAGCGGCCGGGGCGCGCATAGCCGGTCAGGAAGTTGAACATGTCGGCGACGTCGGCGCCGATCTCGTCGTCGACCGTGAACAGGCCGAAGTCCGTGTACAGGCGCGCCGTCCCCGGGTGGTAGTTGCCGGTGCCGACGTGGACGTAGTTGCGCACGCCGTCGCCCTCGCGGCGCACGACCAGGATGCACTTCGCGTGGGTCTTCAGCGCCGGGTGCCCGTAGACCACGTGGACGCCGGCCTCCTCCAAGCGCCGCGCCCAGGCGATGTTCGCGCGCTCGTCGAAGCGCGCCTTGAGCTCCACGAGGCAGACCGCCTGCTTGCCGCGCTCGGTCGCCGTGATCAGAGCCGGCACCAGCGGCGACTCCTCCGAGGTGCGGTAGACCGTCTGCTTGATCGCGAGCACGTCGGGGTCGTTGACGGCCTGCTCGACGAACCGCTCGACCGAGGTCACGAACGAGTCGTACGGGTGATGGACCAGGACGTCGCCGTCGCGCATCACGGCGAAGATGTCGGTCTTCTCCCCCTCCTCGCCCTGCAGCCGCGGCTGCGTCACGGGCGCCCACGCGGGGTCGCGCAGCTCGCCGAAGCCGTGCAGCTTCACGATCTGCCACAAGTCGGTGAGGTCGATCAGCCCCTCGACGTCGTAGATCTGGCGCTCCTCGACCTCGAGCGCGGAGACGATCTCGTCGCGCAGCTGCGGGTTCATCCCCGCGTTGAGCTCGACGCGCACGACCTCGCCGAAGCGCCGCCGGCGGACCTCGGTCTCGACCGCCTGCAGGAGGTCGTCGGCCTCGTCGGAGACCTCGAAGTCCGCGTCGCGCGAGACGCGGAAGATGCCGGTGTCGAGGACCTCCATCCCCGGGAACAACGCGTCGAGGTTGTTGGCGATGACGTCCTCGAGCGCGACGAACGTCAGCTCGTCGTCGTCGAGTGCGACGAACCGCGGCAGCATCTCCTTCGGCACCTTCACGCGCGCGAACGTGACGTGCTGCGTCACCGGATCGCGCAGCAGCACCGCGAGGCTGAGCGACAGGTTCGAGATGTACGGGAACGGCCGCCCGAGCCCGACGGCCAGCGGCGTCAGCACGGGGAAGATCTGGCGCCGGAAGCGCTCGCACAGCGAGTGGCGCTGCGAGCCGTCCAGCGCATCCCAGCTCACGACGGCGATGCCCTGCTCTGAGAGCGCCGGCCGCAGCGCGGTCGCGACGCACGCGGCGTGGCGATCCGAGAGCTCGCCCGCGCGCTCGTGGATCGCGTCGATCGTCTCCGAAGGCGTGCGCCCGTCGGCGCCGGTGTTGGCGAGCCCCGCGTCGACCTGGTCGTGCAGGCCGGCGACGCGGATCATGAAGAACTCGTCGAGGTTGGAGGTGAAGATCGCCGCGAACTTCAGCCGCTCCATGAGCGGCACGGACGCGTCCTCCGCGAGCTGCAGGACGCGCTCGTTGAAGTCGAGCCAGCTCAGCTCGCGGTTGAAGTAGAACTGCGGCTCCTCGAGGTTCGGCCCCTCGGCGCGGATCTCCTCGGTGGCGATTTCGGCCTGGGGTGGCACGGCGCTGATCGGATCCTGCGGATTCACGACGGAACCTCTACCTGGCCACTGTCAGCGGCGTGTGAAAGCGACGTGAACGTTCGATCAAGGTCGGGCCAGCCCTGGTGGAACCGTTCGAACAGCTCTGCCCGTCGTGTCGCGAGGTGGATCGCCAATGTCCGCAGGCCGACCGCCTCGCGCTCCGGCGCGTCGCGCGCGAGCGCCCGCAGCGGCGGGAGCTGGACGTCGCAGTCGTGGATCTCGCCGAGCAGGTCCTGCAGGCGCTTGAGCTGCTTGACGGTCGCGTCGGGCCCGGTGAGCTCGAGCAGGTAGCGCAGTCGCTTGGCGGCGATCCGCAGGTCGTGCAGCGCCTTGACGTCGGTCGGGTCCTGCGCGTCCTTCGCGAGGTCGAGCACCTCCCGCGTGCGCACCGCGACGATGCGCGCGGCATTGGCGCCGAACGAAGCGGCAGGGTCCAGATGCTTGACCTTGCGGGCCTTCAAGGCCGGGCCAGCTCCTCGAGTCGGCCCCTCAGGTCTTGCGTGAGCACGGCCTCGAGCGCCTCCCGCAGCGCCATGTTGCCCGCGGCCTGTTCGTCGCGGGCGCGTGCGATCAGCAGGTCGACGCCGGGGTGGTCCTTCGGCGGGAGCTCGCCGCGGAGCTTCCGCAGCCCGTCGATCTGCACGTCGGGGTCGCGCCGCCGGCCGAGCGCGCAGGCGAGCCCCTTGACCTCGCGCAGCAGGTGCCGATGGTCGTCGCGGTCGAAGCATGGAGCGAAGACCTCGAGCGCGGCGCGCAGCCGCCGGCTCGCGACGCGCATGTCGTGGACGCGCTCGATGTCCTCGACGTCCAGCACGCGATCGGCGCAGGCGAACAGCTCATGGCTGCGCGTGGCGATCGTCACCGACGCGGCCTGCGCGAACGTCATCTCGGCATCCAACTCGACCGGTCGTGCCTTTGCCATCTGTTCAGGATCCCACGGCGGCGAGCTCTTCGAGCACAACTCCTTCGCGAAGCCCGCCGGATGCGATCCGCAGTGCACAGCCGAACACGCGCGAGGCCTCGTCGAGCAGCAGCATCCCGGCGGGCAGGACCCGGATCCGCTCGGGGTGCAGCTCGTAGCGCCGGGCGACCTCCTCGGCGGGCGCCGACGCCAGCACGGACAGCCCATGCCCGAGCGTGGTTCGGTTCAGCTCGGCGCCCACGACGCGGCGCATCGACGTCGCGCTGCCGCCGACGGCATAGGCGACGTCCGGCTGCGGCACCTCGAGCCCCTCGAAGATGCCGGCGACGTGCGCGCGCACGCGGTCGAGCTCGTCGACCGACGGCGGATCGGAGCGCAGGTAGCCGTCGGCCAGGAAGGCGGAGCCGACGCGAAACGACGCCGACCAGCCCACGCCGTCGGCCATCGTGC
>VAYD01000297.1:388-3774 GCA_005883905.1 Actinomycetota bacterium | reverse complement strand
GCTCGACGATGCCGCCCGCGAGCCCGCGCCAGCCGCCGTGGAGCATCGCCACGCCGTCCCCGGTGCTCAGCGCGATCGGCAGGCAGTCGGCAACGAGGACGAGCGGGGCCACCCCCTCCAGCCGCGTCGCCTGGCCATCGGCCTCGCGGGCCCGGTCCGCATCGCTCGGCGGCTCGCGGTGCGCGCGCACCTCGATGCCGTGGACCTGATGGCCCAGGGCGAAGTTGCGGCGCGAGATGCCGGTCTGCACCGCGAGCAGGTCGTAGTTGGCCGACACTGCCTCCGGGTCGTCGTCGGTGCGAAGGCCGAGGTTGAGCTCGGCGTACGGGCCCTCGCTGACGCCGCCCTCGCGCCCGGTGTAGAGCACCGTCGCGCCGTTGAGCTCCAGCCGGATCACGTCACCAGCAGCTCGAGCCCCGCCACGGGCTCGCGCTGTGCGTACTCGAAGTGCGCGCGCCCATCGGACTCCAGCGTCTCCCGCAGCATCCATGGGGAGCCGCCCCGCCGGGACTTGTCGTAGACGCTGACGCGCATGCTGGAGGCCTCGCTGTTGTAGCAGTAGGCGAGCTGGCCGTCGGGGTCGTAGTAGGTGACGCCGACGAGCGACTCGCGCGTGGCCCGCACCTCGCACACGATGCGGCGCTTGCGCGCCGTCGCCTCGAAGTTCCAGCTCGTCAGGCCGAACGTGCTCGGCGCGCGCACGACGGCAGCCGGGCCGTTTGCGACGAAGTCCTCGTCGAGCAGGCGGCCGACCACCGGCGTGCTGGGCCCGATCTCGCGCCCGAAGCGCGGGACGAACACCGAGACGCCGTCGACGAACGCGCCGTTGTGGCCGGGGAAGTCGTTGCAATGCACCCAGGCCCAGCGGTTGGCGTGCTTGGACCCCCACAGGTGCGCCTGGCCGCCGCGCGCGCGGGCGAGCGTCAGCTCGCGCCCGTCGAAGGCGACGGTGCCGTCGACGGCGAGGTCGGCGTGCGGCAGGGTCAGGACGGTCTTGGCGATCCGGCCGCGGCGCAGCAGCGGGTGGACGTGCTCATAGGCTTTGCTCGGCTCCCACCGCAGCTCCCAGCTCACGTCGTCGAAGCCGCCCGCCATCCCGCGATCGCTCAATTCGCTGTCGGCGATCTGCAGGCGGAACGGCTCGGGGTCGGCCACGAGCTGCTCGACCGGGTAGGACAGCTTGCGCCCGAGGCGCACGTCGCCGCGCGGATCCATCGCCATGAACCACAGAGAGCACGTGGCGTGGGTGGGTGGGTTCCCTATCGGTGCGACCATCGTGTAGCGGATCCAGAGGCCGATCCCCGTCGCCGGATCGGTGGCCGAGAGGTAGTAGACCTCGTAGTGCCCCGGCGTGCCGTCCCACTGGAGGACGTTCAGGTTCGCCATGGCGACGGAGCCTATTCGAGCGCCGCGGCCAGCTCGGCATCGCGCTGCGGCGGGATCTCGCCGTCCAGCACGCGGTCGAGCGCGCGGCGCAGGCGCTCGCCGATCTCCGGTCCCTGCGGCACGCCGGCGGCGAGCAGGTCGTCGCCGGTGATGTGCAGCTCGACGTGGCGCAGCTCGTCGATCCAGCGCCTGGCGTTCTCGCCGCCCGCCAGCGCGACAGCCTCGATCGGGGCGCCGCGTGCGGCGCGCGCGATCTGCGAAGGCGTGCTCGCCGCGCGCAGCGGCGCGCCGGTCACGAACCGCGACGCGGCGGCGACGAGATCGCGCTCGGCCGCCGTGAAGCCCATGTGGTCCAGCCATGGCAGCATCGCCCGCGCGTCCATGCCGGCACACGAGGCGGCCAGGATCACGAGGTCGCGCCGGCCCTCCCCGGTGGGCAGCAGCGCCACCGCGTCGTCCGGCCGCACCGGGACGAACCCGGCCGGCAGCAGCCCGAGCGACGTGGCCTCGACCAGCGCGGCGACCGGGTCGGGCTCGCGCAGCGCCAGGCGCAGCTCGTTGCCCATCCGCACTCCCGACACCGTGCCGAGCACGCCGTCGGCGACGGCCTCGGACGCCAGCTGCAGCGTTCGGTCCTCGATCGCGAAGCGCAGGCGCGCGGCGTAGCGTGCGAGCCGCCACAGGCGGGTCGGGTCGTCGCGGAACGAGGCGTCGTGCAGGACTCGAAGGCGCCGCGCGTCGAGGTCCTCGCCGGCGTGGTCGACGGCGTGCACCACCGCGTCGCCGAGCGCAACCGCGATCGCGTTGACGGTGAAGTCGCGGCGCTCGAGGTCGTCGTCGATCGTGCCGGGACGGACCTCGGGCAGCGCCCCGGGCTGCGGGTAGCTCTCGGCGCGCGCGCGGACGACGTCGACGCCGTCGACGGTGGCGGTGCCGAAGCGCTCATGTTCGACGTCCGCACCGCCGAGCGCGGCCAGCAGCGGGTCGGGGTCCCCCTCGACGGCGAGGTCGACCTCACGCGGCACGACCCCGCGCGCCAGGTCGCGCACGGCGCCGCCGACGAGGTAGACGCCCGGCATGTCGCGCGCGGCGTCGAGCACCGCGCGGCCGCGCGGCAGCTCGGCGAGGCGCTTCAGCAGGTCATGTCCGTCCACCGGCACGCCGGGCAGTGTCCTACAGTCCCGGCATGTCCGGCCGCCGCTTGCGCATCGTGCTCGGCACCTTGGCGCTGGCGCTCGCCGTGTCCTCGACCGCATCGGCGGCGACGAAGACGGACACGTTCCGGACCAAGACGTTCGCGATCGACGGCTTCCAGACGATCTATCCGAAGCTCTTCGTCAAGACGCCGAAGCGCGACGGCTACATCACCTACATGTACGCGCGGCTGATGTACGCGCCCGGCAAGCCAGTGCCGCTGCAGCACGTGATGCTGCACCACATCGTGTTCATCAACGCCGGCTACCCCGGCGGGCCGGCCAAGACCACGTCGTGCCACGGCCGCCGCGGCGAGCCGTTCTGGGGCACCGGCGAGGAGCACGAGCGCCTCGAGCTGCCGCCCGGCTACGGCTACCAGGTCGACCACCGCGACAGGTGGCGCATGCAGACGATGCTGATGAGCCACGGACTGCGCGCGCGCCACGTGTACGTGCAGTACACCGTGCGGCTGGTCACCGGGGTGAAGCTGCAGCGCGTCAAGCCGCTGTGGCTGCGCGCCGAAGGCCGCCTGGAGTTCCCGAGCTACGAGGTCGACGGCGGCGGCGCGCCCGGGTCGACGAACGCGCGCCGCCACCGCTGGACGATGCCGTTCAGCGGCCGCATCGTCGCCTCCGGCGCGCACCTGCACGGGTCGTCGAGGGGCGTCGAGATCTCCGAGCCGGGCTGCGACAACCGCACGATCATCAGCCACAAGCCGCTCTACGGCATGCCCGGCGACACCGTGTACAGGATCCGCCCGATCCTGCACGAGCCGGGCCCGATCGCCACCGGCTACTTCCTGTCGA
>VAYD01000297.1:0-376 GCA_005883905.1 Actinomycetota bacterium | reverse complement strand
GGCTTGTACGACGACGAGCACCCGCACCCCGGCGTCATGGCGATCGCGCACGTCTACATCGCACCGGACGCCTCGGTGAAGGACCCCTGCGCGGCGGTCCCGAGCGACGCGCACATCACGTGGACGCGCACCGACGGCCGCCCGAGCGCGCCCTACGAGGCGGTCCCGTTCAACGCGGTCGGCGCCGACGGCAAGGTGCACGAGATCGACCGTCCGGCCGGCCGGGCGCTCCTCTCGGACGGCAACGCCACGGTCAACGTGGGCGACTCGTACTTCGACGCGGCGAACGTGTCGATCCCCGTCGGCGCGACCGTCACGTGGGACTGGACCGGCCACCTGCGGCACAACGTGTACCTGGCGGGCGGGCCGCGCGACG
>VAYD01000296.1 GCA_005883905.1 Actinomycetota bacterium | reverse complement strand
TCTGTGCGCCTTTCGTCGCGAAGCCGGTGCAGAACGTGACGTTTCAGACCACGCCGTGGCGGACGGCGTAGACGGCTGCCTGGATGCGGTTGTGCATCTGCAGCTTCTCGAGGATGCTCGCAACATGGTTGCGCGCGGTGCGCGTGCTGATGACGAGCTCGCGGGCGATCTCGGCGTTCTCCAGCCCGAGCGCCATCAACCGCAGCACCTCGAGCTCGCGCGGCGTCAGCTCTCCCACCGGGTCCGCGCCGACACGAAGCGACGCCGCGTTCTCGCGCACGTGATCGAGCAGCTGCGCGGCGACGACCGGTGACAGCAGCGACGCCCCCTCGGCGGCGGCGTGGATGCCGGCGGTGATCTCCTCGACCGGCGCGGTCTTGAGGATATAGCCGCGCGCGCCCGCGAGGATCGCCTCCATGACGTCGCGATCCTCGGCGGACCCGCTGATCACGAGCACCCGCACCGGCGGGCAGCGGATCGCGAGCCGCCGGATCGCCTCGGGGCCGGTGATGCCCGGCAGGTGGATGTCCATCAGCACGACGTCCGGCAGCAGCGCGGGGATCTGATCCAGCGCTTCCTCGCCGGATGTGGCCGACCCCGCGATGTGCAGCGTCGGGTCATTGGCGGCCAGCAGCTCACTGAGCCCGCGACGGAACAGCCGGTTGTCCTCGACGAGGAACACCTCGACGACATCGCTGGAGCGCTGATAGCGGAGCTCGAGCTCCTGGTCCGTGTAGGACATATCCCCTCTGGGCTTACCCACCCCTATTCCGACGTATGTTCTGCATCTTCGATGGCTGTTGCAACTCCCAACCGCGTGCGCATCCTGCTCGCGGACGCGCACAGCGCGACGCTCGCCGGCCTGCGCATGGCGCTCGGCGGCGGGCCGTTCGACATCGTCGCCGAGGTCAACAGCGCTGACACCGCAGTCGAGGCGGCCGAACGCGAGCACCCGGACGTCTGCGTGCTGGACGCCGACATGCCCGGCGGGGCGATCCGCGCCACCACCGAGATCGTCCGCGCACAGCCAGACGTCGCGGTCGTCGTCATGGCCGCCACGCGCGACGACGGCACGATGCTGGACGTCGTTCGGGCCGGCGCCGTCGGATACCTGCTCAAGGACATGGACCCCGAGCGCCTGCGCTTCGCCCTCCTGGGCGTCACGCAGGGCGAGGCCGCGTTGCCGCGGGTGCTCGTCGCAAGGCTCATGCTCGAGTTCAGGCTGAGGGACAGCCGCCGGCGGCTCGTTGCCGCGCGCGGCAACGAGGCGGAGCTCACGCGCCGCGAATGGGACGTTCTCTCTCTGCTGGCCGACGGCGCATCGACCCAAGAGATCGCGGAGTCCCTCGGGGTCTCCGCGGTCACCGTGCGCCGCCACATCTCGGGCGTCCTGCGCAAGCTTGGGGTGAACAGCCGTGAGGCAGCCGTCGAGCTGCTGCGACCCGCTGACTAACCCCGCGCGACCGAGTGCCAGAGCGTCGCATGGACCGGTGCGCGCACGATCGACGCAGGCACACCGCGCCGCGGCGCCGCGATCGCCTGCGTCGCCTCTGGCGTGGCGGCGAATCGTCGCAGCGCGCTGGCGCCTGTGAGGCAGTGCCCGTCGGGCAGCGTGCTCGCATACCAGAGGTCGACGAGCGGCATGCCGCGCACCGCGAGCCGCACGATGGACCCGGCCCGCAGCTCGACCGCAGTCGCGTGCCACAGCGCGAGCATCACGCCCTCACCGGCGGCTACACCTGACAGCGCGGCGGCATCGCTGGGAAACACGCGGACGTCGGACGGCTCTATACGCACGCGCGTGAAGTACTGACCGGCGGGCGATGCGGTATCGGCGCCCTCCGAGCCGACGAGCCAGCGCTCGCCGGCAAGCGCGGCCGGTGGGATGGCGTCGACGCCCGCGAGGCGGTGGCTTGGCGGCGCGACGATCACCATCCGGTAGCGCAGAAACGGGGCCGTGATCAAATCGGGCGCCTCGGCCAGGCCCGGGCGCGGGCCGAGCGTGATGTCGGCGCGCCGGCGGTCGAGCAGCTCGGCGAACGAAGCGGCCCCCGCGACCTCGACGTTCGCGAGGACGTCGGGGGTGCGCTCGCTGAACGCCGACAGCAGCGGGCCGATGATGTGCTCCTCGACGCAGCCGGTGACGGCGATGTGCAGCAGTCGTTCGCCGTGATCGCGCTCGTCGAGCGCCGTCGTGGCGCGGCCGGCGAGCGCGCCGATCTCGGTGGCGAGCGACGCGAGCCGCCGGCCCTGCGCAGTCAGCACGAGACCGTGGCCCTCGCGGAGGTAGAGCTGGTCGTCGAGCTCGCCGCGTAGGGCGCCGACCGCGGCGGACACGGCCGGTTCGCTGATCCCGAGCTCACGCGCCGCGGCCTTGACCGACCCGAGCCGGGCAACGGTGGCGAAGCAGGCGAGCTGGCGCAGCGTCATCGATTAAGCGATTGGTTCATCGCGGTTTGCCGGTCAAGCGTACGCCTGCGAGCTTCCAAGCTGGAACTGTCCCCCCGGGAAGGAACGTCATGCAGATTCCCGCTGCGTTCGAGTACGAGCGCGCGACCAGCGTCGAGAACGCGCTCGAGCTCCTGCAGGCCCGCGGTCCCGAGGCGCGGCTGCTCGCGGGCGGGCACTCGCTGCTGCCGATGATGAAGCTGCGGCTGGCGGCGCCCGAGTGCCTGATCGACATCGATCCGCTGGCCGGCGAGCTCGGCTACGTGCGCGAGGAGGGCGGCGAGGTGCGCATCGGCGCGATGACGCGCCACCGCGAGCTGCTCGATTCCGAGGTGCTCGCCGACCGGCTTTCGATCTTCACCGACGCGGAGCGCGTCATCGCCGACCCGGTCGTGCGCAACCGCGGCACGATCGGCGGCGCGCTATGCCAGGCGGACCCGGCCGAGGATCTGTCGGCCGTCTGCGCTGCCGTCGGCGCGAGCGTGGTCGTTCGTGGCCTGGACGGTGAGCGCGTCATGTCGATGAAGGAGTTCCACGTCGGCCCGTACGAGACGGCCGTCGGCGAGGCCGAGATGCTTGTCGAGATCCGCGTGCCGCTGCACGCCGACGCGGGCAGCGCCTACCAGAAGGTCGAGCGCCGCGTGGGCGACTGGGCCGTCGCCGCGTCCGGCGTCGCGATCCGGCTCGAAGGCGGCTCGATCGCGCAGGCGGGGATCGCGCTC
>VAYD01000295.1 GCA_005883905.1 Actinomycetota bacterium | reverse complement strand
CCGCGGCGACCGGGTTGATCGCCGCCGCGCCGCCGTCCTGTACCCACTCGCCCCCGGCGCCGAGGTTGCCCTCGCGCCCCGCGCCGAGGGCGAAGCGCAGCTGCGCGTCGGGCGTGGCGCCCGGCCGCAGGATCCGTCCCGCACGGCCGTCGCCGAACCGCAGCCTGCCGCGATCGCGATCGACGAGGAACACGCGATCGGCCGGCCCGATCGCCACCCAGCTGCGCACGCCGGTCCACTCGTGGCGCTCGCCGTCGCGCTCGGTCACGGCCAGCACGACGTCGCCCTCGCCGTCGAGCAGCGCACCCCCCGCATCGTCGAGGCCGACGCTGCGCTCCGGCAGCGGCAGGAACCCGCCGACCTGGTCGGACACGTCGGCGCTGCGCGGCTCGCGGTGGCGCGCGACGACGGCGTTGGGTGAGACCGCCGCGATCCGCACCGGCTCCGTGTACGACGCCCCCGTGGCGACCGCGCGCAGCCGCGGCGCGTCGGCGCCGGCTTCGTCCCACACCGCCGGCCAAGGCAGCGTCAGCAGCCCCGAGCGCCGCAGCGCGCCGGTCGTGTCGTGCACGTCCACGGCGCTGAGGGTGCCGGCCGGCCCGATCGCCTCCCAGCGCAGGTCGGCGGGCGGCTGGACGTCCGCGGCGTCGGGCGACCAGGACGGCGCCACCCCGGGCGCCGCAGCGACGTCCACGAGCAGCGACAGCTCGGCGCCCGCGGCGGCCGTGCCGGTCGTCGTGTGCAGCGTCAGCTCGAGCGCGTCGCCGGTCGTCAGCAGGCGACCGGAAGCCTCGACCGCGCCCACGGGCTGCACCGGCACGTCGGCGTCGGTTGCGAACCGCCGGCCGCTGGTGTCGCGCCTGAGCGCGAAGACGGTCCCCGCCGGCAGCGGGCTCGCCGCGCCGGGCGTCGTCACGCTCAGCACGGTGACGGCCGCCTGAGCCGCGGCCGGCTCGTCCAGCCCGAGGAGGCGCAGGCTCGCGCGGACCATCGGCTCGGTGAGCTGATCGGCCATGAACAGGCGCTGCTCGAGCTGCCACGCCAGCAGCTCGAGGATCGTGATGCCCGGGTCGACGGCTCCGTGCAGCGTCCACTCGCTCTGCGACGCGCCGGGGATGTCCTCGAGCCCGATCCTGACCAGGTCCGCGTAGGCGAGCGTGTCGATCGAGATGTCGGTGACGCTCACGACGGCAGCCCGCCCGGCCGGTTCAGGTAGTACGGGAAGACGAAGCTCGAGCGCGTGTTGCTGCGGCGCACGGTGTAGGTCACCTCGATGTCGACGCGCTCGGGCTCCTCGGGGTCGGCCGCGGCGACGACGCTGTCCAGCCGCGCGCGGGGCTCGTGGACGGCGACGGCCTCCTCGATGCTCGTCTCGAGCGACTTGAGGTTGCCGATCGATCCCGGAGCAAACACCAGCTCGCGGGCGTTCGTCCCGAACCGGGGCCGCATCACGCGCTCGCCCCAGCCGGTCGACAGCAGCAGCCACAGCGACTGCTCGACGTTCTCGTCGCCGTCGACGTAGCGCAGGTCGCCGCCCGCGCCGGGGAGGATCGGAAACTGCCAGCCGCGACCGAGGAAGTCGCTCATCCGATCATCACCGAGCTCTCGCCGCTGACGATCGCGCTCGTGTCGGCGTCCGCCGGGTCGTTGCAGGTCTTGACCGCGTCGCCCATCCGTGCCGCCGCCTTGCCGCCGATCTTCACCGTGCTCGAGCCGGCGTCGACCTTGCCCTTGTTCGACGGCGGCTTCTGGAACGACGTGCCCGGCGGCGTCGGGAGGTGCGGGGGCTGGTTCGTCGCCTGCGACCCGACGACGGCCGCCTCCGCGCCGCCGATCTTCACCGACGCGATCGTCCCGCCGGTGATCGTGCCCGAGAAGGGGTGCGGCAGCGGCGTCGGGACGGCGCCGCTGGGCGCGGGCACCATGACGACGTGGATGTCGATCCCGACGACCGAGTCGTCCTTGCGTGCCGCTGGCTGCCCCATCGCGATCAAGGTCCTCAGTTGATGGCGACCTGGCCGCCCTTGATCGTGACCTTGCTGCTGCCCGAGATCTCGATCTCGGGCGCGTCGAGCGTGATCTTCTGGGACCCCTTGAGGGTGATCGCGCCCCCGTCCTCCTCGAGCTTGATCGAGGTGTTGCTCTTGGTCTTGACCTCGATCGTCTTGTTGGTCTCGTCGAAGCGCAGCTCCGAGCCCCCGGGGGTGAGCAGGGTCTTGACGTCGCTGGACGAGCTGCGCGACTCCGGCGGCGCGTCGGTCGTGGAGAACAGCGAGCCGAGGACGTACGGGAAGCGCATGTCGCCGTGGCCGAAGGCGACGAGCACCTCGGTGTCGACTTCCGGGACCCAGGTCGAGCCGAAGCCGTCGCCCGCGTAGATCTGCGACACGCGCGCCCACTCCTCGTAGCCCGACGCGTACCAGGGGAGCTTCACCTTGACGCGGCCGATCTTGTCGGGGTCCTCCACGTCGGAGACCAAGCCGATGTAGAGGGCGCCGAACCGCTGGTCGAACCGCGCTGCGAGCGGCCGGTGGCTCATGGCTTGTCCCCCTCGTAGGTCTTGCGCGCGGTGAACTCGGTGAGGAGCCCGCTCGCGTTCAGTGTGTGGACGACCTTGGTGACGTAGTAGGTGCCGCTGAAGCGCTTGCCCACGCCGTGGATCTCGACGTTGTCGCCGGGGCGCAGATCCGGCAGCCCGATCGCCTTGCCGGTCGCGGTCAGGAAGGCGTACGCGCGTTCGGCGAGCAGCGCCTGCGCGAGCCGCTTCGCCTCCTCCTTGGTCGCGACCGGCGCATCGACGACGACGTCCTTGCGCGCGTCGGAGTCCTTCTCGTCCCCGACGCGCCCCGCCGCCGCCGGCCCCGTCGCCTGCCCTTTGCCGGAGACGCCGGGTGTGTCCGGGGCGCTGGCCGTGACGCTGATCGCCTTCTTGTTGCGCGTGTCCCATCCGCGCACCGTGACCGACTGGACCTGCTCGGACGCCGAGATCGTCGGCTTGAACTCGATCAGGCTCGGCGTGACGCCGCTGTTGTTGCGCAGGTTGCCCCAAGCGAGCACGTAGGTCCGCGCCCGCGTGCCGTCGCGCCCGTCGGTCGGCTTGCCGAAGTGCAGCACGTCCTCGCCCGTCTTGGGATCGGTCTTCATGAAGACCTTGAAGTCGATCCGCGCCGCGCGCTCCATCAGGAACTTGAGGTCGTCGACGTTGCGCTGCGGGACGAAGTCGTGGACCGGCGCGTCGTCGTCCTTGTCGTGCTCGAAGCGCAGGTGGTGGCGGTCCGCGATCGCCTTTGCGATCTGCCAGTCCTTCTTCTTCCTGTAGGTGACGTCGGTCTCGGGCGGGAGCGAGTCGCGCAGGACGATCAGCCGGTCCATCGCGCGGACCGTCAGCGTCG
>VAYD01000294.1 GCA_005883905.1 Actinomycetota bacterium | reverse complement strand
CAGCTCGGCGACGATCTCGTCGTCGGGCAGCTGTTCGAGGCGCTCCAACTCGAGCTCGCCGCTGAGCACGTGCTCGGCCAGCGAGCGCAGGAACACGACCTTCGCGCGCGAGAGCCCGACCGCCGAGCGCAGTTGCTCGGGGTTCTGGTCGAGCAGCTCCTGGGGCGTCGGCGGCCGCCCCTCGAAGAGCGCGATCAGGCGCCCGTAGATCGCCCGCGCAGCCGTGACGCTCAGCTGCTGGCCGACGATCGCCCGCACGAGCGCGCCGTAGTGGTCGTGGGCCGCAGGCCGCGACGGATCGCGCTCCAGCGACGGCGCGCCGACCTCGTCCAGCAGCCGCGCGAGGATCGGATCGGCCTCGCGCAGGTGGTCGAACGGGTCCAGCCTCAGGGCTGCCCCGCGACGCCGCCGGGCACGCCGGTGTTCGTCGAGTAGGCGGGCTGGAGCTTCATGTCGGGCCGGATCGTGTGGACCGCCTGCGCGACCGCGATCGCCGCCTCGCCGAACCCGGTCGCGATCAGCTTGATCTTGCCGTCGAACGTCGTGATGTCGCCGCACGCCCAGACGCGCTCCAGCGACGTCTCGAACGTCGGGCCGACCTTGATCGCGTTCTTCTCCAGCTCGAAGCCCCACTCCTTGAGCGGGCCGAGCTTCGTGGAGAACCCGAGCTGCAGCAGGATCGCGTCGCACTCGATCTCGAACGAGTGGTCCTCGCCCTCGGTCGCGTTGTGCAGCACGACGCTCTCGACGTTGCCGTTGCCGTTGACCTGCTTGACCACGTACGGCGTGTGCAGGTCGACGTGCGGGCCCTCGGCGGCCTCCTTGACCTGGGAGACCGTCAGCTCGTGCGCGCGGAACGCGTCGCGGCGGTGGACCAGCGTGATGTGGTCGGCCGTGTCAAGGAGGTTGAGCACCCAGTCGCAGGCAGAGTCGCCGCCGCCGACGATCAGCACGCGCTTGTTGAGGCACTCGTGCTTGTCGCCCACGAGGTCGTGGACGCCCTTGCCCTCCCACGGCTCCATGTCGACGTCGGAGACCGGCAGCTTCTTGGGCCCGAACGCGCCGTGCCCGCCCGAGACGACCACGGTGCGAGACCGCAGCTCGTGGCCCTCGGCGGTGCGGATGACGACGATGCGGTCGTCGCCCTCGCCCTCGTAGGAGATCGACTCGGCGGTGATCTCGAGGTGGATCGGCACGTCGAACGGCTCGATCTGCTCGCGCAGCTGCGCGACGAGGTCCTTGGCCAGCACCTTCGGGTGGCCGGGGACGTCGAAGATCCACTTCTCCGGGTACAGGGTCGTGAGCTGCCCGCCGATCTCCGGGAGCGAGTCGACGATGCGCGCGGTCGCTTCGCGCATGCCGGCCCAGAAGGCGGTGCACAGGCCCACGGGGCCCGCGCCGATGATCGTGATGTCTCGGATGTCGGTGTCGGTTTCGATGCTCATGTGAGGGTGACGGTCAGGGCCTCGCCGTCGAGCGCGTTGACCGCGCGTTCCAGCGACGTGTTGATGCACGTGAAGCTTGGCGTGTCTCGCTGTGTGAAGGCTGAGGCTTCCGTCGTGCGCAGGCGCTGCACGAGGTCGAGGAACGCGCCGACATCGTCGGTGTCGAAGGCGACGACGAACTCCTGGTCGTCCAGGCCGAACGAGTACGTCGTGTGGTTGTCGACGGTCGGGTACTCGCGCCCGACGCGGATGTGCTCCTGCATGATCCGCCAGCGCTCGTCCGCGGGCAGGCCGTACCAGGCGCGCGTCTTGACGAACGGATAGACGAACAGGTACTTGCCGCGGAAGGCGCGCGGCACCTGGCGCTCCTCGTCGGAGTACTCGCTGGTCTTGCGCAGCCCGAGGAACGAGTACGCGATTCGCGACCACTTCATCAGCCCGCTCTGGCCGAGCACGACGTGGAACTCGTGGATGCGGTCGAGGTTCTCGGCCTCGCCGACGAGCATCAGGTCGCAATCCCCGCGCGTACCCATCAGTGAGAAGCTTTGGAGCAGGTGATCGGCGCCGAAGTTCTCGCAGGCGGCGATGAACTCGCGCTTGCCCTCGGCGCGCTCGGCTGCAGGCAGCCTGCGCCAGGCAGGATCGACCTGTAGGAAGGTGTATTTCACGAAGTGGCGCTCGGCCATGCTTCACAAAGAATAGTGGCGGCGCTGCTCGCGTTCGCTGCCGCCTGCGCGCTTACGCCCGCCGCGGCGCGGGCCGCAGCGCCGCCGTCCGGGCGCACGGTTCTGCTCGCGTTCCTGCCGTTCGACACGCGCCCCTCCGACAACGGGATCGAGGAGCCGTCGATCCTCGACCGGCTGAACTTTCACCCCGAGCTCTCGCTCGGGCTGGTGGGGGCGACGCAGGGCGGCTACGACGAGACGCAGACCCTCCTGGACATCACGCAGGGCACGCGCGTCTCGTCCGCCGCGTACAAGCCCAAGCGCGTCCCGCTGCTCAGCTACTACCAGCAGGGGGACATGGCGCTGTTCCAGGGTTGGCTCGACGCTCGCGCGCGTGCCGACTCGGCGCCCGCCGACATCGTGCCCGGGCTGCTGGCGCAGACGATCCCCGGCGGCGGCGCCTACGCCGGGGTCAGCGGCCGCGCGCAGCTCGAGTCGATTCCCGGCGCCAACGAGGCGGGGCGGATCGGGCTCGTGTCGATCGGCAAGGCCGATGACGTCGCCACCCGCGCGCAACGGCTGCTGACCAAGCGCCGCTTCGTCGTGGCGGGCCTGCCGACGAACGCCCCCGGGGACACGGCCGTCGAGCAGTTGATCAAGCACCGCGCGCCCAACGAGCTGCTGATGGTGATGCAGACGCCGCCGCAGGCGCTCGCGCCACAGCTCCTGCCGATCGGCATCGTCGGATTGGGGGGGCCGTCGAACCTCACATCGGACTCGACGAAGCTCGACGGGATCGTCGCCGGCATCGATCTGGCACCGACGATCCTGAACTGGCTCGGCCTCAAGACGCCCGATGAGATGAAGGGCCAGCAGATCAAGCTCGACGGGCCGCGCGACAGCCTCGCCCTGGAGACGTTCAACGACCGGCTCAAGGTCGTCAACGGGCGGCGCTTCCCGGCGCTCGAGACGGTTCTCGCCGCGTGGCTGCTGCTCCTGCTGCTGCTCGGTCTGGTCGCCGACCGAC
>VAYD01000293.1 GCA_005883905.1 Actinomycetota bacterium | reverse complement strand
CCAGCGCGCCGGCGGTGACGTTGAAGGCCGAGATGAGGCTGGCGAGCTGATCGCGCTTGTCGTTGAGCGCGCGCACGATCCGCTCGGTGTCGGCGATCGTGCCGCGCAGGTCGCCCGGTTGCGTCCCGCGCGCCGATTCGGCGAGCACCGCCGTGCCCTTGTACGCGGGTACAGCCGGGCCGAAGGAGGCGTCGATCGCCTCCGCGCCGCCATGGGAGAGCGCGCCGCCGGCCTGCTCCACCAATGTGCGCAGGCTGTCGCGCGTGTCGTGGTTGAGCGCGCTCAGCAGCTGGTCGAGCTGCACGGGCGTCGCGGTCTGCGCCAGCGGGATCGTGCCGCCGTCGCCGATCTCGGGCGCCGACGGCGAGCCCGGCTTCAAGTCGACGTAGAAGTTGCCCTCGAGGAACAGACGCGGCCGGATCTTCAGCGTCGCGTCGCGCTGGATCGGCCGCCCCGCGTCGTCGATCGCCATCTCCACGATCGCGGTCGCGCCCGGGCCGTGCATGACCTTCGTGACCTTGCCGACGTTCACGCCCGCGATCCGCACGGGCGATCCGCCGTGCAGCTCGTTGGCCGACTGCACGACCGCGTCGACCGTGTACTGGTGGCTGAACGGCAGCGGGCCGCCGAACGCCAGGTACACGGCGACCGTGGCGATCGACAGAACGAGCACGCCGGCGCGGAGGTTGGTCAATGCGGCCCCTCCGGCGTGCCGGGCGGCGGCGCCGTCAGCTCCGTGTGGTTCGGCTGCAGGCCCGCCGGGTGGCCGATCTGCTGGCCCGGCAGGTACGGCTCGTTGCCGGTCTCGCACTCATTCGCCCTCGCGTTGCCATACGGCGTCGCGTGCAGCTGCGGCGCCGGCGTGGAGCGCTGCAGGAACTCGTCGGTCTGGAAGACCGGGATGAACCGGAACCACGTGCCGTTCTCGTCGCCCTCGGAGATCGTCGAGGAGGCGTTCCGGGTCCAGAGGCCGAGGTAGTTGCACTGCGTCTGGAACGGGTTGACGAAGCGCAGTGTCGGGCCGAGCGAGGCGACGACCTTCGTCAGCCGCGTCACGGAGCTGCTCGTCGCCGGGTCCTTCGCCAGCGAGCCGACGGCGCGCAGCAGGTCCTCCAGGTCGGGGCCGAGCTGCGTCGCGCGGCGCAGCACAGGCGCGCCCGTCTGCGCGGTGTCGGCAAGGCCACGAGCCGCCCGCGGCAGCAGGTCGGCGACCGGGCGCAGCCCGACCGCCAGGCGCGCAGCGTCGGCGAGGACCGGCGACATCGCGTGCAGGTCGATCGTGGCGTCGCGCATCACGCGCGGCGCGCGGTCCAGCGTGGCGCCGAGGCCATCCTGCGCGGCATCGAGCGACCCGAGCGTGGCGGAAGCGCCATCGACGAGCGACCCGAGCTGCGCGCTCACCGGCGCGGCGGCGGTCGCAGCGGCGTCGAGACCGCGGATCGCGCCGCGCAGCGCGGTGCGGCCGTCGCTGAGGTTCGCCATCACGGGGCCGAGGTGCGTCAGCACCGGGTTGAGCCCGCTGAGCGCCTCGTTGAGGTCCGCCCCGCGCCCGGCGAAGCCATTGCTCGCGCGGTCGACGAGGTCCCGAATGCCCGCGCGCGTGCCGGCGTCGAACGCGTTGAGGACCTCGTCGAGCTCGACGATCCGGCCGGCCTGCTCGAGCGGCAGCGTCGCGCCCGGCTTCAGGGGGCGACCCGTCCGGCCGGGCTTGAGCTCCAGGTACTTCAGCCCGAGCGTCGAGCGCGGGCGGACCGTCACGACGGTGTCGGAGCGCAGCGGCTCGATCGCCTTCTCCAGCTTCAGGTCGAGCTGCGACACGAAGCGGCCCGACGCGGTCTTGACCGGCTCGATGCTCGTGATCGCGCCGATCCGCTTGCCGCCGACGCGCACGTCGTTGCCCTTCACCAGCTCGGCCGCGTCGGGCACGAGCACCTTGACGTCATAGGTCGGGACGAACGGCAGCCCGTTGTTCGCGTTGTAGGCGAGGAAGACGCCGACGATCGTCACGAGCAGCGTCGCCGCCCCGATCAGGATCGGGTTGGCGGCGATCGAGGCGTCGCGGCGGTTCCTCATCCGAGCAGGTAGTCGAGGAGGCCCTTGGCGCCGAGCGGCGGCTTCGGGACGTCGGGGACGTGGATCGGCGGCAGCCCTGGGACCTGGATCTCGGGCACCTTGGGCGTGGGCAGCGAGGGCGCGGCCGGCGCCGGCGTGGCCGGCGCGGCGGAGTCCTGATGCTCGGTGCGCGCGCGGCGATGATGCGCGCGCTTCTTCTTCTTCGACTTCGGCGCCGCGGTCGCGCCGCCGCCCGCGAAGTTCGCCGAGCAGCCGGGCACCGTCGTCGTCGCGTACTGCGAGCACGTCGAGCCGATCAGGTGCGCGGGCAGCGTGTGCGAGTACTTGTCGAAGCGCGAGGTCGCGAGCGCGGCGAAGTACGTGAACGTCTGCAGCCCCTCGACGACGCCGCGCTCGCGCAGGCTCTGCACGAGCTCGTTGACGCTGACGCCCGCCGGCAGCGCGGCGCGCGCGAACGCCCGCAGCTCGCTGACGACCGGCGCCGCGGCGGCCAGCGCCGGCTCGCCGGCCTTGGCGGCTCGGCCCAGGCGGGTGAGCGCGGGGCGAGCGGCGTCCGCGAGCGGGCCGGCGCTGTGCGCGAGCCGGCGCAGCTGCGGCGCGGCGGCCCAGGCGTCGCGCAGGATCGGCGTGCCCTGCTCGGCGAGCGTGCGCAGGTTCGTCAGCGCGGGCTGCGCCTCGGCCAGCAGCCCGGGCAGGCGCCGCGCAGCGTCCTCGAGCTTCGCGCTGCGCTGCGCGGTCACCTTCGCGACCGCGGCGCCGTGGCGCAGGAAGCCCTTGACCGCGCCGCGGTGCCGCGCGAGTTGCCCGATCACCTCGTCCGACGCGGTGATCAGCGAGCGCAGGCGCGCGCGGTCGCCGCTCAGGAGCCCGAGCACCCGGCGCGTCTCCTGCAGGGCCGGATTGGCGCGGCGGATCGCGGCGTTGAGGTCGTCGCCGCGGGCGGCGAAGCCGGCGCCGAGCTCGTCGAGCAGGAGCGCGAGCCGCTGGTTCGTCGGCGCGCGGAACGTCGCGTTGACGAGGTCGATGTCGACCGGCGAGTGCGTGTCGGCCAGCGGGACCGTCGGCGCCTCGCCGCCGATCGAGCGCAGCGGCCTGCCCTGCGGCGTGCCCGGCGAGCACTGGATGAACTTCTCGCCGATCAGCGACTGCGGCTGGATCGTGCAGTCCGCGTCGCTGCGAAACGGCGCGAACTCCTTGCCGACCTTCATCTGGATCCGTGCCTTGTGCTGCGGCGTCAGCTTGACGTCGACGACCGTGCCGGCCTTGGCGCCGGCGACCTTCACGTCCTGGCCGGGGATGAGGAAGGAGGCGTTGTCGAAGATCGCGTCG
>VAYD01000292.1:6279-9331 GCA_005883905.1 Actinomycetota bacterium | reverse complement strand
CGGGCGCGACCGCGCCGGCGCGGCGCAGCGCTCCGTGCTCGCGCTGACAGGCGGCCGGCGCGGGCGCACGCGCAACGTCTATGCGGCCGACCGGCCCACGGCGATCGCCGCGACAGCGCGCCGCGCGCTGGACCGCATCTACGTCCCCGAGACGGTCGGCAACGCCGTCGACGAGATCGACCCGGCGACGTTCAAGGTCGTGCGGCGGTTCAGCGTGCCGACCGAGCCGGAGCACGTGACGCCATCGTGGGACCTGCGCACGCTCTGGGTCGACAGCGACGAGGGCAACACGCTCACGCCGATCGACCCGCGCACGGGGGACGCCGGCAAGCCGCGTCCGGTCGCCGACCCGTACAACCTCTACTTCACGCCCGACGGGCGCCGCGCGATCGTCGTCGCCGAGCGTCTGCAGCGGCTCGACTTCCGCGATCCGCACTCGCTGCGCCTCAAGCACTCGACGCCCGTCCACTGCCCAGGCGTCGACCACATGGACTTCACCGCCGACGGCCGGCGGGCGCTCGTCTCGTGCGAGTTCTCCGGCAAGCTCGCGGTGCTCGACGTGCGGCGCGAGCGGATCGTGCGCTACGTGCAGCTCAGCCACGGCGCGATGCCGCAGGACGTCCGCCTCGCTCCGGACGGCCGCTGGTTCTACATCGCGGACATGGCCAACGGCGGGGTGTGGCGTGTCGACGCGCGCACGATGCGCCGCAACGGGTTCCTCAAGACCGGTGCCGGAACCCACGGCTTCGTGCTCAGCCGCGACGCGCGCCGGCTGTTCATCTCCAACCGCGGCGAGGGAACGGTCTCGGTCCTGGATCTCGCCACCAACCGGCTGGTCGATCGCTGGCGGATCCCCGGCGGCGGCAGCCCGGACATGGGCGGTGTCTCCGCCAGCGGGCGCGTGCTGTGGCTCTCCGGGCGCTGGAACAGCGAGGTGTACGCGATCTCGACGCGCACCGGCCACCTGCTCGCGCGCGTCCACGTCGGGCCAGGGCCGCACGGCCTGTCGGTGTGGCCGCAGCCCGGGCGCTACTCGCTCGGGCACACCGGTACGTTGCGCTGAGTGCCGCTCGGCGAGGCCCTCTTCCAGCGATACGTCAGGCGCTCGTCCGACCGGCGGCTGGAGCGCACGGCCGGCTCGCCGCGCGGGCTGCGGTTCGTGTTCGCCCAGATGGCGCGCGCGTACCGGCCCGAGCGCGCGGACGGCTGGACCGGCGACATCCGCTACGAGCTGACGCGTTCCGACGGCACGACCCACACGTGGACGGTGACCTGCGAGCCCAGCGCCGCGCACGCGCGGGACAGCGCCGCGCCGCAGCCGGATCTGACGATCAAACTCAGCGTCGCGGACTTCCTCCGCGTGGCCGCTGGCGACCTCGATCCCGCCAAGGCTCTGCTATCCGGGCGCTTGGATCTCGAGGGCGACTTCACCGTCGCGATGCGGCTGGCGGCAATGTTTGGCCAACCTTCGCCTTTGTAGATAGGTTCCCCGCCATGGACCCCAACCGCCTCAAGGCCATCACGCTGTTCCAGAACATGTCCGACGACGATCTGAGCGCGCTGGCGACGCTGGCGGAGGAGACCTCCGTGCCAGAGGGGCAGGAGGTCGTGCGCGAGGGCGACTTCAGCTACCAGTTCTTCGCAATCGAGGAGGGGAGCGCGGCGGTCGAGCGCGACGGCCGGCACGTCAACGACCTCGGCCCGGGCGACTTCTTCGGCGAGATCGGCGTGCTCGAGAAGGAGCTGCGCACCGCGACCGTCCGCGCGACCTCGCCGATGCGCCTCATCATCCTCAGCCGATGGGACCTCAAGCGCCTCGAACGCCGCGACCCGTCCGCGTTCGACCAGATCCGCGAGACGCTCGAAGCTAGGCGCTAGACGACTGCGCCCAGATGTTGATGCCGGCGTCGACCGCGTCGCGATCGATCGCCTCGAGCTCCTCTGCGGTGAACTCGATGTCGTCGATCGCGGCGACGTTCTCCTCGAGCTGCGCGACGCTCGATGCGCCGATCAGGGCCGACGTCACGCGCTCGTCGCGCAGCGTCCAGGCGATCGCCATCTGCGCCAGCGACTGACCGCGCTCCGTCGCGATCTCGCTGAGCTTGCGGATGTGCCCGAGGCGCTCGGGCGTGAGCATGTCCTCGGTCAGGAAGCGCCCATCGGACTTGATCCGAGGTACTTGTCGGTGAGCATCCCCTGCGCGAGCGGCGAGAAGACGATGCAGCCGGCGCCCACCTCCTCGAGCGCGTCGAGCAGGTCCGGCTCGATCCAGCGGTTCAGGAGCGAGTACGACGGCTGGTGGATGAGGAGCGGCGTCCCGAGGTCGCGCAGGATCGCCGCCGCCTCCCGCGTCTTCGGCGCCGAGTACGACGAGATTCCGGCGTAGAGCGCCTTGCCCTGCCTCACCGCGGTGTCGAGCGCACCCATCGTCTCTTCGAGCGGCGTCTCCGGATCGAAGCGGTGCGAGTAGAAGATGTCGACGTAGTCGAGCCCCATCCGCGCCAGCGACTGGTCGAGGCTCGCGAGCAGGTACTTGCGTGAGCCCCACTCGCCGTAGGGGCCCTCCCACATGTCGTAGCCGGCCTTCGTCGAGATGACGAGCTCGTCGCGGTGGCCGGCGAGCTCCTCGCGCAGGATGCGCCCGAAGTTCTCCTCGGCGGCGCCGTTGGGCGGGCCGTAGTTGTTCGCCAGGTCGAAGTGGGTGATCCCGAGGTCGAAGGCGCGGCGGATGATCGCCTTCTGGCCTTCGATCTCGCGGTCGTGCCCGAAGTTGTGCCACAGCCCGAGCGACACGAGCGGCAGCTTCAGGCCGCTGCGCCCGCAGCGTCGGTAGGTCATCTCGTCATAGCGGCTCACGGGGCGAAGCTAGCAGTCGCCGCCTTGACGATCGTGCGAACATGTGTTCGTGTCCATTGTCTGCACACTTCTTCCGCGATTCGAGCTGGAGGTCGCCGCCGGCGGGCGCGACGCGCTGCTGACCGGCCCCTCGGCGCTCGCACCCGAGCCAGGACGGGAGCAGCTCGTGGGAGAGGTGTCGGCGGCGGCCGAGGCG
>VAYD01000292.1:0-6211 GCA_005883905.1 Actinomycetota bacterium | reverse complement strand
CTTGGAGTCCGTCGGCGCGGCGGTCGAGCCGGGCGCTCCGGGCCTGGCGTGCTTCGACGCGCGCGGGCTGCGGCGCCTGCACGGTGGGACGCTCGACGGCGTGGTCGCCGCCACGCGCGCGGCGCTGCGACGCCCGGCGCGGATCGGCGCGGGACCATCGCGGTTCTGCGCGCTGGCGGGCGCGGCGCGCGCGCGGGCGCGCCGCGCCGAGATCGTTGCGGGCGCGCGCGAGTTGGCGGGTGAGCCGGTCGCCCTGCTGCGCCACTGTGAGGAGACCGCGCACCTGCCGACGGTGCTCGAGCGCCTCGGCATCACGACGCTCGGCGAGCTCGCCGCGCTGCCGCGCGCTGCTGTGGCGGACCGCTTCGGCACCGCGGGGCTGCGGGCGCGCGAGCTCGCGCTCGGCCGCGACACGCCGCTGCTCCCGCGCAACCCAAGCGAGCGCGTGGAGGAGTCGCTGACGCTGCCCGAGTCGGCGTCGGGGCCGCAGCTCGAGCGGGCGCTGTCGCTGCTGATCGACCGCCTGCTCGCGCGGCGCGACCGCCGTGGCCGGACGGTCCGCGCCGCGGTGGTCTCGGCCGTGCTGGTCGAGGGCGGCACCTGGCGCGAGCGCGTCGTCTTCCGCGAGGCGACGAGCGACGCCGCCCGAATGCGCCTCGCCCTCACCGGGCGGCTGGCGACGATGCCGGCGCCGGCCGAGGCGCTGCGGCTGGCGGTCGATCGCTTCGGTCCGCCGCCGGGCGCCGGCGGCTCGCTCTTCAGCGACGGCGACGAGCAGCGCGTCGCTCGCCTGCGCGAGGCGATCCGCCAGGCCCGCGCGGCCGCCGGCCCGGATGCAGCGCTGCGCGTGCTCGAGACCGATCCGCTGTCGCGCGTGCCCGAGCGCCGCGCCGTGTTGACCCCGTATGAGTAGGAGGACATCTCAGAACCCCCCGACGGCCCAGAGGCCCGTCTCGCGTCGCCTGACACCACCGCTGATCCTCGTCAATACCGCCGGTATTGACTTCGGATATCGGCGGCGCCAGTCATCCACGATCCGGACCTCTGGATCCGCCGCGAGGTCCTGAGATGTCCTCCGAACCGCGAAGACTCAACCTCCCGCGTCCAGCGGTTGTGACCCCCGGCTCCGACGGGCGGCCGGTGGTCGTCGGCGGCCGCGAGGTGGAAGCGGTGCGCGAGTCATGGCTCGTCGAGGACCGCTGGTGGACCGACGCGCCGTTGCGCCGGCGCTACTGGGAGGTCCTTGTCGCGGGTGGGCGCAACACGGTCGTCTTCCGCGATCTCGAGGAGGGCGTCTGGTACGAGCAGGCCTCCGCGTAGCCGTCACCTCGTAACACCCTGGTCCTGATCCGTCACACGCGGCCGCGCATCGTGATGGCATGCGCCCCCGCAGCACGTCCGGACAGGCCGCCGTCGAGTACATCGCGGTCGTCGCGCTGGTCGCGATCGTCTTCGCGATCGCGGGCGCGTTCACCCTCAACGGCCGCGCGATCGCAGCGGCCACGATGGGCCAGCTCAAGCGCGGTCTGTGCATCGTCGAGGGCCACGACTGCAAGGTGGTGCACCCGCCGTGCACGGTCTCGAGCAGTGGCTCGTCGGACGATCGGCGGCGGCAAGGCGGCCCTGGTCGAGCATCAGTCCGACGGGCGCATCCTCGTCACCCTCACGGATCACGCGGATCTCGGGGTGAGCACCGGCTTCGGGCTGAATCTCAAGCTCGGCGACAAGCTCGCGTTCGGCGGCGAGGTCCGTGCCGCCGCGCTCGCGAGCCTCAGCCACGGCACGACCTATCGGGTGCCCGACGACCGGACGGCAGACGAGCTGATCCAGACCATGCGCAAGAACCGGCTGGATCCGAGTTTCTGGAACGAGCTCGAGCGCATTGCGCCGAGCGTCTCGCAGCCGGTGTCGAGGTACCGGCAGCTCGATCTGTCGGGCTCGGCGAACCTCAAGGTGCTCACCGGCAAGGTCGGTGGCGGCGTGCGGGAGGACCTGGCGACCGGCAAGAAGACGATCTACCTCAAGGGGGCCGTTTCGCTGGACGGTGAGGGCGAGGGAGTCGGCGCCGTCGGTGGTTCCGCAGAAGGGCAGCTGGCCCTCGTCCTGGACCGCCACAACAAGCCGATCGATCTCATTGTGCTCGGTGCCGGGAAGTTCAACGCCTCGGCCGACCTTCCCGCGCTGCTCGAGCCTGTTGCGGGTCACGTGCGGCCCGGGATCGAGCGCACCTGGGAGCTGGAAGGGCACCTCGACCTCACGCAGCCGGGAAGGTTGGACGCGGTCCTGGGATCGCTGAGCCACCCCTCCAGGCTTGTGGACTTGGTCCACGACGAGGGCACCTTCGACTTCAACTCCTACGGTGCCCACGAGCTCGGCGTCGACGTCGGCAGTCACGTGAAGGCCGGTCTGTCGTTCGGCGGTGAGGTCTCGCATATGTCGTCGAGCCGCAAGCTGCTCTCCGCCATGGAGCACACCCCCGAGGGCTTCTGGGTCCCGCGCTACGACTGCCTCGCCGCCGCCTCGCGCGTGTAGACCTCGTCGAGCCACGCCTTGAGGGCGGCTTCGCGCTGCGCCGCGTCGACGCCGTCGGCGAACAGGTGGGCGCTCATGCCGACGACGCCGCCGTAGTGGTTGCGGCCGAAGAAGCGATACAGGCCATCGGCGGTGCGCACGCCGAGGAACGTGGCCGTCGAGTAGTCGACGACGCCGTCGAGGGTGCCGGCGTCGCCGAGCGACGCGTGGACCGGAGCCCCGACGCCTTCGTCGGGGGAGAGGCCAAGCGCGGCACGCAGCGTGTCCATCGCGTCCGGCCCGCCAGCCGACTCGGGCCCGCTGATGCCGTCTGACGGCTGGCCGACGTAGGTGACGGTGCGGCCGTTGAAGTGCTCGAGGTACTGACCGAGCGTGTGGAGGTAGAAGTCGGTATGGCCGCCGATCGCGTCGTACTGGTCCTCCCACTCGTCAGCGAGGATCCCGCTGTGGACGTAGCGCAGGTGCGCGGCGCCGCCCTCGCGCGCCTCGATGATGTAGTCGAGCGCGTTGAACGTGCCGTCCGGCGACTCCATGCGGATCACGAGCCGATGCGGCGGATCCCAAGTCGTGACCGGCGCGCCCTCGGGCGGCGCGGCGCCGGCGGGGATCTCCATCCCGGTGGGGAACATCCACGCCGCGGGCGCGGCGGTGATCGCGGTCCAGACGTCGTCGGGAGAGGCGGGCAGGTCGACCTCGCGGCGGACCTCGAATTCACGGCTCACTGGTGGTCTCCTTGTCCTTCGTGATGGTGGGATGCAGTGCGACGACGAACCGGTGCGGACGACCGCCGGGAGCGAACTCGTCGTGGTACTTCGCGACGAGGCCGTTGACGGCGTCGGCCAGCTCGGCGGCGAAGGCGGCCCGGTCCTTGGCGGACGCGAACCGCACCTCGCTGTCGATCCCCAGGGTCGCGACCGGCTTGCCGGCTTCGCTCGACCGGGTGATGAGCTCGCCGACCTCGCGGACCAGCCGGCTCGCGACGGCGAGCAGCCAGCGCGCGGAGCGCTGGTCGGGCTCGCGCGAGGGATCCGGCGCGACCTCCGACAACGCGTTCGGCGAGATGACGTAGGACGCTGCCGTCGCCTGGAGCACGCGCTCGGTGCAGTTACCTTTGCGGCGCTCCTCGACGAGCTCCACCAGGCCGTGGCGCTCCAGCGCCCGCAGGTGGTAGTTCGCCTTCTGGCGGGTGAGCCCGACGCGCTCGGCAAGGCTGCTGGCAGACGCGGGCTCGGCCAGCTCGGCGAGCAGGCGGGCGCGGATCGGGTCCAGCGAGGCCTCGGCGGCGGCGGGATCGTCGATGACGGTGACGTCGTGCACGAGCTGCAGGAAATCACCGACAACTAATTTTGTCAAGCATATTTATGTTGTCGGTTCTCTTCCTGACTCCATCCGAGGCTGGTGCGAACATGCGTTCGCATGTCGTACGTAGAGCTCCACGCGCACTCCGCCTTCTCCTTCTTGGACGGCGCGTCGCTGCCCGAGGAGCTCGCGATCGCCGCCGCCGAGCGCGGGCACACGGCGCTGGCGCTGACCGACCACGACACGATCTCGGGGTCGATGGAGTTCGCGCAGGCGGCGCGGGCGTTCGGGCTGAAGGCGATCCACGGGTGCGAGCTGACGCTGGGGGGCGACCGCCACGTGACGCTGCTCGTGCGCGACGACACGGGCTGGCACAACCTCTGCCGGCTGCTCACGCGGGCGCACGCGCACACGCGAGAGACGCCAGGAAGGCGAGCGGTGCTGAAGCCGTCCGTGCCACTGGAGGCGCTCGAGGAGCACGCGGCCGGCCTCGTCTGCCTGTCGGGCTGCGCGCGCCACGGCGTGCGGGACGAGCCGACGATGCGCCGGCTGCTCGCGGCGTTCGGGCACGACCGCTTCCGGATCGAGCTGCAGCGGCCGTTCGCGAGACACGACCGCACGCTGAACCGCGGGCTCGCGGCGCTGGCGCAGCGACTCGGCGTTCCATGCGTCGCGACCGGTGACGTGCACGCCCACTCGCCGGCGCGCGCCCGGCTGCAGGACGCGTTCGTCGCGATTCGCGAGCACACGACGCTCGACGCCTCCGAGCCGCTGCGGCGCGGCAACCACGCTCACGTGCTCGCGACGCCCGCGGCGATGGCCGCGCGCTTCGCCGACCATCCCGACGCGATCGCTGAGACCGAGCGCCTGGCGCAGACGCTCACCTTCGATCTCTCCAGCGACCTGGGCTACCGCTACCCGGGCGCGGAGGACGCCGACGCCGACGCGAAGCTCGCGGAGGTCTGCGCGGCGATCTTCGCCACCCGCTACCCGCGCGGCAGCCCGCTGCACGACCAGGCCAAGGCGCGCCTGGACGAGGAGCTGCGCGTGATCCGCGCACTCGGCCTGTCGGGGTTCTTCCTGCTGCACCGCGACCTGCTCGAGCTCGCGCGCGAGGTCGCGGGGCCGCGGCCGCGGCTCCAGCGTCTCGTCGATCGTCTGCTACCTCACCGGCCTCTCGCACGTCGACCCGGTGAAGAACGACCTGTTCCTCGGGCGCTTCCTCAACGAGGAGCTCACGTCGCTGCCGGACATCGACCTCGACTTCCCGCGCGACATCCGCGAGGTCCTGATCCCGCGCGTGCACGAGCGCTATGGCTCGGACCACTCGGCGCTCGTCGCCGCCTTCCCGACCTACCGCGCGCGCGGCGCGATCCGCGAGCTCGGCAAGGCGCTTGGCCTGCCGCCGGGGGAGATCGAGCGCGTTGCGCGCTCGTCGGAGGCGTTCTCGGCGCGCGCGGTCGACAAGGACATCGCGACGGCGCTGGGGGAGGGGCGCCAGAGCGAAGGCCGATGGGCCTGGCTGCACCGCCTGGCGGATGAGGCGCACGGGCTGCCGCGCCACCTCAGCCAGCACTCTGGCGGGATGATCGTCGCCACGCGCCCGCTGATCGACTGCTGCGCGGTCGTGCCCGCTGCGATGGAGGGCCGCCAGATGGTCATGTGGGACAAGGACTCCTGCTCGGATGCGGGGTTCCTCAAGATCGACCTGCTCGGCCTGGGGATGCTGAGTGCGGTCGAGCGCTGCGTCGAGCTGATCCACAGGCGCCGTGGCGAGCGCGTCGACCTCTCGCGGATCCCATACGACGACAAGCCGACCTACGAGGCGATCCAGAAGGCCGAGACGACCGGCGTCTTCCAGATCGAGTCGCGCGCGCAGATGGGCTCGCTGCTGCGCACACGGCCGGCGTCGCTGGAGGACCTGACGATCCAGGTCGCGATCGTGCGCCCCGGGCCGATCCAGGGTGGCGCCGTCAACCCGTACATCGCGCGGTTGCAGGCGCTGCGGGCGAACCCGAGCTACGAGGTGCCATACGAGCACGACTGCCTGCGCGAGGTGCTGAAGGAGACGCTCGGCACGATCATCTTCCAGGACCAGGTGATCGAGGTCGCGATGGCGTTCGCGGGCTTCTCGCCGGGGCAGGCGGAGGGGTTGCGCCGGGCGATGAGCCGCAAGCGCTCGGCGGAGGCGCTCGGCGCCTTCCACGACGACTTCGTCGAGGGCGCGCGCGTGACCCACGGCGCCGACGCCGAGACGGCCGAGCGCGTCTGGTCGATGATCGTCGGCTTCTCGGGCTTCGGCTTCCCGAAGGCCCACGGCGCCGCATTCGGCCTGCTGGCCTACCAGTCGACCTGGCTGCGCGTGCACTACGGGCCGGAG
>VAYD01000291.1:3412-3918 GCA_005883905.1 Actinomycetota bacterium | reverse complement strand
GCGCTCGGCGAGCGCCGTACGCACCTGCTCCCACCAGAAGCCGCGCTGCTCCTCGACGTGGCCGGTCGAGACGAACAGCGTCACCGGCAGGCCGCCGAGCCGCTCGACCGCCGCGATGTTGTCGCGGTAGCCGTCGTCGAACGTGATCGCCACCGTGCCGGGCTGCGTCGCCTCTTCGAGCGCCACGACCTCCCAGTCGGCGCGCAGCACGTCGAGGTGCGCGGCGAAGCGCTGTGGCGCGACGCTCAGCCCGAGCGGATCGTCGCGCCCGACGATGCGGTGGTAGACGAGCACGACGCCGCCGGCGCCGGTTGCGGGCGGGCGCGCACCCGGGATCGGGACCGACGGCCGGAACGGCGTGCGCGCCGCCACCGGCTGCAGGTCGTGGGCGGCCGAGCCCGTCCCGAAGAGCCCGCCGAGCGCCTCCGCGACGAACCCCGGCCGCCGGCGCGCGGCGAGGCGCAGCAACTCGCCTCGGCCGCGCGGCTCGCCCACGCGCTGGCGGC
>VAYD01000291.1:0-3407 GCA_005883905.1 Actinomycetota bacterium | reverse complement strand
CAGCCGCCCGCGCGACGGCAGCCGCCGCGCCGCCATGCCCTCGTCGAACACGGCGTGCCAGCCTGCCTCCATCAGCTCGCGCTGGGCGAAGTGCTCCTCGGAGAACCAGTCGCGCCCGAAGCGATGCCCGCGCGCGGGCCAGAAGCCGCCGACCCCGCGCAGCGCCGGGGCCCGGAACGCGACATTTCCGCCATGGAACGTCTCCGCCCCGGCGCCGTGCGTGGCGAAGTCGCCGTCGAGCGGGCCGCTGGCGATCGCGACGTCGTCGCCGGCCTCCGGCACGCGCCAGTCGCTCGACACGACGACGTCGCCGTCGATGTACGCGATCCACTCCTCGTCGCATGCCTCGAGCGCCGCGTTGCGCGCCACCGACAGCACCTCGTCGACGAAGACGTGCGCGCCGGGCAGCGCGGCCAGGCACTCGGGCGCCGGCCGGCTCGTCGCGCAGATCGCGACGAAGGTCATGCGAATGCGGCGCGCAGCCCGGCCTCGACCTGCTCGGCCGCGCGCGCCCACGTGCGGGTCGCCACCAGCTCCGCGCCCGCGCGCGAGCGCTCTGCGCGCAGCACGAGGTCGTCGAGCAGCCGCTCGATCGCGTCGCACAGCGCCAGCGGGTCAGGCGCCGCCAGTTCGACCGGTCCGTCGGCACCGAAGGTCGCGCGCATCGACGACACGTCGAGGTCCACGACCGGCAGGCCGCAGGCCATCATCTCGGTCGGCACCAGGGAGGGGTTCGTCATCGACAGACAGAGGCCAACAGCCGCGCTTGCATAGGCGTGGGCGAGCTTGTCGGGGCTCATGACGCCCAGGTCCAGGTACCTGAAGGGCAGCGCGATCGGCCGCGCCTCGCCGAACAGCGCGACTTCGATCTTCGGCCGCCGCCGCTTGAGCTCCTCGAGCGCCAGCAGCCCGAGCGGCACCGCGCGCCGCGCCGTCACGGCGCGCGCGTAGAACAGCACCAGGTCGTCGCGGCGGTGGGTCGGCAGCGCCGTGTAGGTCTCATGGTCCACGCCGAGGTCGAACGCCGATGCCTCGACGCCGTAGCCCTCGCGTACGAGCCCGGCGAGCCACGGCGATGCGCAGATCGGATGCAGGCCGAGCGCGTAGGTCTGCTCCGCCCACAGCCGCTGCGCGCTCGTGCCGTAGAACTCGGGCTCGTGGTCCTGCACGAGATACGCGCGCGCCGCGACGCCCTGCAGGAGCAGCGCGCGGTGCACGGTCTGCCAGCCGGTCGCCAGCACGATGTCGGCGCCGTCCCAGCCGTCGAACCCCAGGCGCACCGGGGCGTCCACGCGGCCGAAGAACGCGTGCCAGAGCCCGTCAACCTCCTCGCCCTCATGCCGGCCCTCCTCGTCCTCGACCCACAGCGACAGCGCATGTCCGCGCGCCTCGAGCCCGCGCACGAGGTCGGCGATCGTCTTGTGGCCGCCGCTGCCGCGGCGGAACTGCGGCACTACGACGGCGACGCGCAGCGACGCGCCCGGGGCCGCGCCCGACAGGGGCGCGGCGCCGTCGCGCAGGAACTGCACAAGCGCCGCCGGCCTGGCGAGGCGCAGCGGCGGGCGATCGCGGCGGCGCAGGAGCGGCATCAGCGCCCCATCAGCCGCCGCATGAGCCGCTCGGCCAGCCGGCCGAAGCGCGTCTGGCGCGCCCGGTTGGCCTGCGCGACGCCCGGCAGCGACTTGACCTTCTCGAGCTTCGCCGCCTCGCGCGCGAACTCCAGGCGCTCCTGCAGGTGCACGCTGTACTGCTCCATGCCGCCGCGCAGGTCGGCCATCATCGCCGCGGCCGCGCGCGTCGCGTCAGGCTGACGCGACGCGGCGATCCGCCGCAGCGCGAGCGCCATGAACTGCGTCGACTGATCCCACCCCGGCCAGCCGTGTGCCGTCGCCAGCGCGTTGCAGCGCAGCTCGTGCAGCAGCCGCCGGTCGCGCGCCAGGAGCTCGAGTTGGCGGGTGGTGCCCGTGCGGTCGTCCCAGTCGACGAGCAGCGCATTGCGTCCGTGCTCGATGTACTCGTCGTTGCCGGTCACCTCGGTCGTCACGCACGTCGCGCCCATGTGGAAGCCCTCGAGCGGCGGTCCGAACATGCCCTCCACGCGGCTGAG
Source organism: Actinomycetota bacterium (assembly GCA_005883905.1). Lineage (GTDB taxonomy): Bacteria > Actinomycetota > Thermoleophilia > Solirubrobacterales > Solirubrobacteraceae > AC-49. The sequence continues at coordinate 1,300 of VAYD01000291.1, read as the reverse complement.
CTTCAGCACGACGTCGGTGTCCGCGTAGAGCGCCGCCATCTCGCGGTGGGGCACGTGCGTCACGACGTGGTCGACGTCGGCGCCGAGCGCCTCGGGCTGCCCGGTGACGACAGTGACGCGCCGCGGCTCGCTGACCGCGGCCGCCGCCAGCGCCGCGTCCTTGACGCCCTTGAACCAGACCGTCGGGTCGCCCTCGATCAGGATCCGCAGCGGATCCGCCACGTTCGGCTCGAGGCTGTCCGGGGAGGCGAAGACGTCCTTGTCGATGCCGTTGCGCACCAGGTGGCACGCCGAGTCGGGGCGCAGCTCCGCCAGCGTGCGCTGGATCCAGCGCGCCTCGGTGATGAACGCGACCGGCAGATCGAGCGTCAGCCCGGCGACGACGCGCTCGGCCTGGTCGTGCTCGTAGAAGCGGTCCTCCAGCGACTGGACGAAGTAGGCATAGCGCTTGGCCGGGACCGTGAAGAGGCTGAACGTCGTCTCCCACCATGTGGCGACTGCGACGTCGAAGCGCTGGTCGCGCGCCTCCTCCAGCGAGATCACGTGCAGGTGCGGCAGGTCGTCGTAGCCCGACCAGTGGGGCAGGTCCCAGTCGCGGACGAGGACGAGCGAGACGTCGACGTCGTGGTGCGTCGCCAGCCCGCGGGCGTGGCGCACGACGACGCCGATGCCTCCGCTCAGCTGTAGGTCGTTGACGAGGAAGGCAACCTTCACGCGTCGTCCGAGGCAGCCGGCAGCTCGCGCGGCGACTCGTCGGCCGACACGCCGGAGAGCGGCAGGCCGAGGCGTCGCTCGAGCTCGTGGATGTACGAGCGCCACTCGTCGAAGCGCGCGAAGTGCTCGCGGACGAGCTTGGTGAGCTCGTCCTTCTCCTTGAGCACCTGCTCGTATGCGACGCGGTAGAAGGAGAGATCCGCCTCGCGCCGGCGCACCCAGTCGCGCTGCTCGTCGAGGTCAGTGGCCACCACGTCGCGCACAGCGGGCGGCGCATCGCCGCCCCAGCTCGCCAGGAAGTGCGTCGGCACGCGCCCGTCGCCGTCCTCGGCGATCGCGCTGCCGTTGAGCTGCAGCTGCGAGACGACCGTGTGCCCCTCGGGCAGCAGCGACTGCAGCTCGGCGAACGCGCCCTCGCCCCACATCGTCCGGTGGTGCGGGTTCTCCGTCGCCCAGAACGCGTCGTTGGGCACGCTCATGACGACCGTCGCGCCCTTGAGCGACTCGAGCATCTCCACGAGCGGGACGAACGTCTCGAGGTGCTCGATCACCTCGAAGCAGGTGACGACCGTCCCCTTGCCGGCCA
>VAYD01000290.1 GCA_005883905.1 Actinomycetota bacterium | reverse complement strand
CAGCACGTTGTCGGGCGGCAACCGCCAGCGCGTGAACATCGCGATCGGCCTGCTCGCCGACCCGCCCGTGCTGCTGCTCGACGAACCGTCGTCGGCGCTGGATCCGCGCCAGCGCGCGCGCCTGTGGGACTTCATCCTCGGCCTGGCGCGCGGCGGCACGACCGTGGTGTTCTCCACGCACGACGTCGGCGAGGCCGAGCGCTACGCCGACCGCGTGCTCGTGCTGGCCGACGGCGAGCTGCTGTTCGCCGGCACGCCCGGCGAGCTCGAGGCGACGGTCGGCAACGGCGCCCGCGACTTCGAGACGGCGTTCGTCCGCTTCCTGCACGCCAAAGGCCACTGATGCGCTGGCTGTTGCTCAAGGACCTGCAGATCCTGCGCCGCTCGCCGCTGCTGGTCGCGCTGCTGCTCGCCTACGGCGGGCTCGTGGGCGCGCTCCTCGGCTTCGCCGTGCAGCGCGACGACACCAAGCCGAAGGTCGCGTTTCTCAACGAGGTGCCGCCGTCGGCGTTCGGCGTGCAGCTCGGATCGCAGCGGATCGACACGTCCCAGTACGCCAATCGCCTGTTCGAGTCGGTCGACCCGATCCGGGTGAAGACGCGCGCGGAGGCGATCGAGAAGGTCCGCAGCGGCGACGCGATCGCGGCACTGATCATCCCGAGCGACCTCACGCGCCGGCTGCAGTCGCTCGTCAACCTCGCGGGAACGGGTGCGCCGCCGACGGTCGAGGTCCTCTACAACGAGGAGAACCCGCTCAAGGCCCAGGCGGTGGAGTCTCGGATCAAGTCGCGCCTGGCCGACGCCAACAAGGCGATCAGCGAGAAGCTGACGCAAGCCACGGCGCAGTACCTCGGGATCCTGCTCCACGGCGGGTCGTTCTCGGTGCTCGGGCAGACGTTCGACATCCTCGGGCTGCAGCGCACGCACGACCTGCTGCAACAGACGCTGCGCAGGACGCCACGCAATGCCCCCGAGCGCGCCGACCTCGAGCGGGTGGCGAACTTCGCGCAGCTCGCGATCAACAACCTCGACCTGAGCAAGCCCGTACTCGCGTCGATCGGCGAGCCGCTGCACATCAAGCGCTCGGTCGTGACCGGCAAGCATGTCAGCGCAAACGCGTTCTACATCGCCCTGGCGGCGGCGGTCACGCTGATGATCATCGGGCTGTTCCTGGGCGGCGGCATGCTGGCGCTCGAGCGCGAGGAGAACGCCTTCGGGCGTCTCGTCCGCGGGCCGGTGTCGCGGTGGGAGCTGCTCGGCGAGAAGGTGCTGCTCGGCGGGCTGGCGGCGCTCGTCGCCACGCTCGTCGAGCTCGGGGTCATCGCGCTGTTCAACGACCTGCGCTGGGCGCGCGTCGCGGGATGGCTCCTTGCTCTGCTGGTGGCCGGCATTTCGGCGCCGTGGGCACCGCGTTCGGTGCGATCACGCGCGACGTGCGCGCGACGACCCTGCTGGCGATCCTCGTCGCGCTGCCGTTCGCGTTCCTGGCGCTGATCCCGAGCGGCGTCGTCGACGCATGGGTCTACGACGTCGTGCGGATCGCCTCGGCGATCTTCCCGTTCAAGCCGGCGCTGGACGCCATCAACGCGGGGCTCAACAACGCCTCTCCGGGCCTCGGCAAGCCGCTGCTGCATCTCGCGATCCTGGCCGCGGCGTACACGGCGATCGCGCGCGTCGGGCTGCGGAGGTTCGCGTGAGCATCAGCGTCCCGCGGGAGCGCCTGCAGGACGGCAGTACCGCGATCCGTCCGCTGGAGTCGTCGGACCTGCCCGCGCTCGTCGAGGCGCGGATCCGCAACCGCGAGTTCCTCACCGAATGGGAGCCGACGCGCGACGAGTCGTTCTTTACGCCGGCGGGCCAGGCGCGCGAGCTGGCGCTCGACGATGCGGCCTGGCGTACCGCGACGGGCTTCCCGTTCGCGATCCTCGACGCCGACGCCCGCGACCACCTGATCGGCCGCGTCGCGCTGGCGAACGTCGTGCGCGGCGTCTGGCAGAACGCGACGCTCGGCTACTGGGTCAGCGCGGACGCCGGCAGCCGCGGCCACGCGACGCGGGCCGTCTCGCTCGCGCTTCGGTTCGCGTTCGAGGTGGCCGGGCTGCACCGCGTGCAGCCGGCGATCATGCCGCGCAACGCGCGCTCCAAGCGCGTCGTCGAGAAGTGCGGTTTCCGCCACGAGGGAGTGGCGCTGAAGTACCTCAAGATCAACGGCGTCTGGGAGGACCACGACCTCTACGCGATGACCGTCGAGGACTGGCGGGACCTCCACGGGAAGTGAGAACGTAGTGTGGTCGTGGACGCAGACACCGCGCCCGTCGTCCTGCTGCGCAACGCCCCACGGTCCTGGAGGGAACGCGGTGCCGTGCGCGCCGCGCTGCGCGGCGACGCGGCCGGGGTCGACTGGCTGTTTCGCGAGCACTGGCCCGCGGCCTATCGCGCGGCCTGGCTGATCGTCCGCGACGAGGCGGCGGCGGAGGACATCGCGCAGGAGGGCTTCCTGGCGGCCCTGGGAGCGCTCGAGCGCTTCGACCGCGCGCGGCCGTTCGGCCCATGGCTGCGCAGGATCGTCGCGCGCCGCGCCATCGACGCCGCGCGGGCGCGGGCGGTGCGGCGCGAGGTCGGCGCCGAGCCGCTGAACGCGCTGCCCGCGCGCGAGGAGTTGGCGGGGCTCCCTGACGACGTTCTCGCGGCGGTCGCGCTGCTGCCCGACGAACAGCGCATCCCGATCGCGCTGCGCCACCTGCTCGGGTTCACGCCGGGCGAGATCGCCGAGCTCCTGGACCTGCCGCGCGGGACGGTCAACTCGCGCCTGCGCCGCGGCCTGGACGCGCTGTCGGAGGCGCTGACGTGAGTGACCTGGGTCGCCGCCTGCGTCACGCGCGCGCACCCGGGGAGGAGGCGGCGTTCCGCCGCGCCCATCCGCTGGCGCTGGCGCTGGTCCGCGCTGCGCCGTCGCGCCGCCGCCGCCGGCGCCGCGCGCTGCGCATGCTTGCGCCGGTGCTCGCGGCGCTGCTCGTCGCAGGCCTGCTGCTGACGTCCGCGGGCGCCGACGTCCGTTCGTGGATCTCCGACGCCGTCACGACCTCGAAGCCCGAGCCGGTCCGCCCGCAGACGCTGCCCGGCGGGGGCCGGCTGCTCACGGCCGGCCGCGACGGCCTGTTCGTGCGGACAGCACAGGGCCCGCACCGGATCTTCGGCGACGTCGGCGAGGCCGCGTGGTCGCCCCGCGGGCTGTTCGTCGCGGTCACGCGCGGGATCGAGTTGATCGTCGTGAGCCCGCGCGGCGAGCGTCGCTGGTCGCTGCACCACCGCGCGCCGATCCGCCATCCCGCCTGGGCGCCGATCGGGTACCAGATCGCCTACCTCAGCGGCGGCGGCGTCCACCTCGTGGACGGCGACGGCTCCGACGACGCGCGCCTCGCTGCGGCCGACGGCGCCGCCCCCGTGTGGCGCCCGGCGCGAAGCCACAGCCAGCTCACGTACGCGCGCGGGCGCACGGTCGTCCTTAGCGACACGATCGACCGCCGCGTCCTGTTCGCGACGCGCGCCGCCCGACGCCCGCTCGCGCTCTCGTGGTCCGCCGACGGCAAGCGACTGCTCGTCCTGGAGCGCGACCGGATCCAGTTGTTGAACCAGTTCGGTGCGCGCCTGCACACCTCGCATGCGCCGGCCGGGACCCACAACGTCACCGGCATGTTCGCCCGCACGGGCCGCGACTGGACGCTCGTGCGCGGCCAGGGCGCATCCAGCCGGCTGCTGCTCGTGAACGGCCAGGACACCGTCAAGGTCCTCGAGCTCGCCGGCCGCGTCGACGGCGTCACATACTCGCCGCGCGGCGACTGGCTCGCCCTCGGCGTCGGCCGCTCCGTCTGGCTCGTGCGCCCCGGCTACCACGCCGGCCTGCGCGGCGTGCACACGATGCCGGCCCACGGCCGCCTGATGGACTGGGCGCCCTAACCTTGTAGGCATGCCCTTCCCCCAGACGCGCCTGCGGAGGCTGCGTCAGACGCCCGTCCTGCGCGACCTCGTGCGCGAGACCCGGTTGGACCCGGGGGACTTCGTCATGCCGCTGTTCGTCGAGGCCGGCCTCGACGGGCGGGCGCCGATCGCGGCGATGCCGGGCATCGACCGGCTGTCGATCTCCGCGGCGGTCGACGAGGCCGGCGAGATCGCCTCGCTCGGCATCCCGGCAGTGCTGCTGTTCGGCATCCCCGACCACAAGGACGAGGAGGGCACGGGCGCCTACGACGACGAAGGCATCGTGCAGCTCGCCACGCGCGCGATCAAGCGGGCCCATCCCGACCTGCTGGTCATGACCGACGTGTGTCTCTGCGAGTACACGAGCCACGGGCATTGCGGGCTGCTCCGAACCGACGGCTCGGTCGACAACGACTCGTCCGTCGACCTGATCGCGCGCACCGCCGTGTCGCAGGCCCGCGCCGGCGCCGACGTGGTCGCCCCGAGCGACATGATGGACGGGCGCATCGGCGCCGTCCGCGCCGGCCTGAGCGACACGCCGATCGTCGCCTACAGCGCGAAGTTCGCCTCGGCGTTCTACGGCCCCTTTCGCGAGGCGGCCGACTCGACGCCGGCGTTCGGCGACCGGCGCGCGTACCAGATGGATCCGGCCAACGGCGACGAGGCGCTGCGCGAAGCGCTGCTCGACGTGCAGGAGGGCGCCGACGTCGTGATGGTGAAGCCGGCGCTGCCATACCTCGACGTCATCCGCCGCGTCAAAGACGAGACCAGGCTGCCGGTGGCCGCGTACAACGTCAGCGGCGAGTACGCCATGATCAAGGCCGCCGCCGCGGCGGGCATGCTCGACGAGCGCGCCGCGGTGCTCGAGGCGCTGACCTCGATCCGGCGCGCCGGCGCCGACATCGTCATCACCTACCACGCCAAGGACGCCGCCCGGTGGCTCTGACCCCCACTCCCAAGATCCGCTCGCGCAAGCTCGGCGCCGCGATCGCGCTCGACGAGTTCGACAAGCGCCTGCTCAACCAGATGCAGGGCGCGTTCCCGATCGTCGAGCGGCCCTACGCGGCGGCAGCGCAGGAGCTCGGCGTCGGCGAGGACCTACGACACTCGCGCATTCGGGTACGGCTCGATGCTCGTCGCGGCGAAGGTCGACGCGGAGCATCCGTGGGGCCCGGCGAAGGTCGTCAACTCGCACCCCGGCGTCAGCCACAACTACCTGCGCAACCACGAGTTCAACATGTGGTTCACGATCGCGGTCGAGGAGGACTCCAAGCTCGGGCTGCAGGGCACGCTCGACCTCCTGCAGGAGCTGACCGGCGCGGAGTCGATCCGGCAGCTGCCGACGCTGAAGCTCTTCAAGATCCGGATGGACCTCGACATGGAGGGCGGCACCGACGCGCTCGCCAAGTCCGCCGGCGAGGCCCTCGAGCCCGCCGAGCTCGAGAAGCAGCCGTTCGACGAGCTGGACGTCGCGGTCGTGGGCGCCACGCAGGGCGACCTGCCGGTCGTCAGCGAGCCGTACGCCGATGCTGCGCGCCTGGTCGGGATCCCGGTCGAGTGCCTGCTCGAGCACATGAACGGGATGGTCGAGCGCCGCCTCCTGCGCCGCGTGGCTGCGATCCTCTTCCACCGCCGCGCGGGCTTCAGCGCGAACGGCATGGGCGTCTGGCGCGTCCCGGACGACAAGATCGCCGAGTACGGCCCAAGGATGGCGGCGTTCCGCGGGATCAGCCACTGCTACGAGCGCCCGACCTACGAGGACTGGCGCTACCAGATCTTCACGATGGCCCACGGGCGCTCGAAGGAGGAGTGCGACGCGATCCTCGACGCGATCGAAGCCGAGATGCCTGGGATCCAGGAGCGCGCAACGCTCTACAGCTCCACCGAGTTCAAGAAGGTCCGCCTCCTGTACTTCACGGACGACTTCAAGAACTGGGAACGCGAGCACGCGCGCGTCTAGGTGCAGGTTCGCGCCGTGCCCGTCTCGATCTCAGACACCAAGAGCGCCGAGCTCTACTCCCGCGCCGTCAACGTCCTGCCGGGCGGCGTCAACTCGCCGGTCCGCGCGATGCGCTCGATCGGCCGCGACCCGATCTTCGTCGAGCGCGCCGAGGGCGCCGAGCTGTTCGACGTCGACGGCAACCGCTACGTCGACTGGATGTGCTCGTGGGGCCCACTGATCCACGGGCACGCGCACCCGGCGATCCTCGAGGCGGTCGCCGAAGCGGCGGCTGCTGGGACGACCTTCGGCGCGGCGACCGCCGGCGAGGTCGACCTCGCCGAGGAGGTCGTGCGGCGGATGCCGTCGGTCGAGATGCTGCGGATGACCTCCTCGGGCACCGAGGCGTCGATGAGCGCGATCCGGCTCGCCCGGGCCGCGACCGGGCGCGACAAGATCCTGAAGTTCGCCGGCGCCTACCACGGCCACGTCGACGGGCTGCTGGCCGAGGCCGGCAGCGGCCTCGCGACGCAGGGCATCCCGGCGAGCCCGGGCGTGACCGCGGCGGCCACCGCGGCCACGGTGATCGTGCCGTGGAACGATCCCGAGGCCGTCGAGCGCGCCTGCGCCGAGCACGAGCTCGCCGCGATCATCTGCGAGCCCTACCCGGCCAACATGGGCCTCGTCCAGCCGCGCGAGGCGTTCCTCGACCTCCTGCGCGCGCAGGCCGACGCCGCCGGCGCGCTGCTGATCTTCGACGAGGTGATCACCGG
>VAYD01000289.1 GCA_005883905.1 Actinomycetota bacterium | reverse complement strand
GCGACCAGCATCAAGCGCGGCTGCCGGACGAGCGCGACGAGGGTCTCGACGAACTGTGCGACGAACGGCTCGACCCGCTGACGTACCCCCTGAGGCAGCAGCTTGCCGAGCACTCGCGTCAGCACGCTCAGCGTGGCGTCTCGTCTCCACGCCGCGAAAGCGAGCACGACGCCGATCAGCACGAGAACGGACAGCGCCGACACCAGCAGCAACCACAGCGCCCGCGCCAGGTGAAGACCCGCGAACGGCAGGACGGCGAGGAGCGCCACGACGGGCAGCAGGTCCATCGCCTTGTCCATGCTGACGGTCGCCAGCGAACGGCTGACCGGGATCCCGTTCGAGCGGCGCAGCATCAGGCATTTGACGACCTCGCCACCGCGAACCGGAAGCAGCCAGTTGACGAAGGTCGCCACCTGGTAGATCGCCACCACCCTCGGAATGCTGACCTCGCAAGGTCTCAGGAGGACGCGCCAGCGCAGGGCCCGCACCACGTACGCCCCGAGAAAGGGAATGCTGCACAGGAGCGCGAGCCAGATGTTGAGATGCTCGAGGCGCCTCACGACCGCGTTCACGTTCATGAGCTGCATGAACGTGACGAGCAGCAGCGCGCCCGCGCAGAGACCCACGATCGTCCGGACCGCGACCGCGCGCACGCGCCCGATGGGAAGGCGGGCCGTCGAAGCTAGCTCCACGAGCCGGCCCGCCCCCTTTCCGCATGTGCGGTCTCGTGGCACGGACCGCACAGCGACACCAGGTTCTGCGGCTTGTAGGACGGCAGCAGCCAGGGCTGCTGTCGCAGGTGGGTGGAAACGTCCGCCGATCGTCTGCCGCACGCCTGACACGCGAAGTCATCGCGCAGCAGCGCCACGGTTCTCGCCGCATCCAGGCGCGCCTCGTGCGACGCATCGAGTGCGAGGTGGAGAACCATCCCCAGCGCCACCGTCAGCAGCACGGGGCGGCGAATGCCGAGGACGACAAGCGCCAGCGGAGCTACGGGGTTGTGCAGCGCGCGGGTCGCCGGGTGCTGCGGCGGATGTGCCTCGTTGAAGAACCGCATCGCCGCTCGTGGGTTCCAACGGCGCTCGCGTACGCCGAACCAGAGGTAGTGGTCCACGTCCACGAGGACGCTTCCCGCCCAGAAGCCGAGCGCGCCGCGATCGAGACAGCGGTGCAGCAGCGCCGCGCCGGTCGTGGAGAGCGCGATGTGGTCGCGGACTCGCATCACACGAGGTAGCCCTCGTCGCGATACCAGGCGAGGCTGCGCGCGGCTCCGGTCGGCAGGTCGGTCGACGCCGCGAAGCCGAGCAGTCGCTGCGCCTTCGTCACGTCGTAGACGCGGCTGTGGGTCAGGAAGTCGAGCCGGCTGCGAGTCAGCGGCGCGGACCGCTTCAGCTTCGACGGGAGCCGGTCGCCGACGGCCGCCATGGCTCGCGCAGCGGGAAGCGGGATGCATCCGCCCGGAAGCCGCGTGCCGCCGGCGCGAGCAATGGCATCCGCGAGTCCGGCCAGCGGCACCGGTGACCCCGCCGCGAGGTGAAAGCATTCGCCCAGCGCCTCCGCGCGCTCGCCGCAGCGCAACAAGGCGTCCGTCACGTCGTCGATGTAGATGGGATGCAGCCAGACGGTGTCGCGACCGATCGGGCGGAACCTGCGGCGAAGCACTGCGCGGAAGAACGGCAGCAGATGCAGATCGCCAGGCCCGTAGACCAACCCGGGCCTGGCGATCACGGCCGGAAACCCGTTCCGCGCTCTCTCGCGGACGGCCTGCTCGGCCTGCGCCTTCGTTGCCTCGTAGGCGTTGGTCGGCCGGTACGGCGCGGCCTCGTCGGCCGGCCCGTCGGCCGTCACGCCGAGCACTCCGGTCGTGCTGCAGTGGACGAACCGCTCGACGCTCGACTCCTCGCAGCGGTCCAGGAGGATCTTCGTTCCCTCGACGTGCGTCGCGTAGTACTCGCTTGCCGGCACGCACGGCTCGAACAGCCGGCCCGCAAGGTGGTAGACGACTCGCGCGCCGTCCACTGCCTCGGCCACCGCGCGGCGGTCCGTGATGTCGCCGAGGACGGCCACCGCGCCTTGATCCGTGAGCCGCTTTGCCTTTCCGGGTGAACGGGCGAGCACGCGAACGTGCTCGCCCCTCACCCGGAGGCCATTCACGAGGCTCGCCCCGATGAAGCCGGTGGCGCCCGTGACGAGGACGCTCAAGCGGCACGCTCCGTGACGGCCCGTCGGATCCTCGACCGCGCCACCCGCGTTGCCACCTTGGTGACCGTTGGCGCGTGCGTGAGCATGTTCGTGTACGCCGCGTTCGCGAGCGGGCAGTAGCACTCGCCCGCCTTGATGCTGCGCCTCAGCTGGTCGGCCTTGCCCGATCGCCAGACCGAGCCGAAGTCGTAATCGTGGTCGCGCAGGTTCCCCATCGACTGCGCGCGGATGCAGCAGGTCCAGACGTCGCCGTTGGGCGCGATCTGCGCCGAGGCGACGCCGGCCATGCAGGGGATGATCTGACGTTGCTCGCGCAGCGTCCGTTTCACGATCTCGTAGTACTCGCGACGGAAGGCCTGCGTCACCTCGGCGACGCCGGTGAGCCGCTGGTCGCGCATGCTCTCGAGCAGCGTGTCGATGGCGACGGTGTACTTCTCGGCGGTCGGAGTGATGCCGAGGCCGACGGTGTCGAGCTCGACGCGCTCCTCGGCGATCTCGGTGATGTACGAGTCGGGCTTGAGCTCGCGCTGGACGTACTCGCACAGCTCGGGGAACGCGTCGACGTTGAAGTTCGAGATGACGGTGTGGATGCCGAGCGTCAGGTTCGCGTAGCGCTCCTTCAGTTGCCTGAGCGCGGCATAGGTCTTCATGGCATGGGCCCAGTTGCTGCGGACCCCGCGCACCGCATCGTGCTTCAGCCCCACGCCGTCGAGCGACAGGTTGATG
>VAYD01000282.1 GCA_005883905.1 Actinomycetota bacterium | reverse complement strand
GTGCTGTTCGACTCCACGCAGCACGCGCGCGAGTGGATCGCGACGGAGGTCGAGCGCCGGTTGTTCAAGTACGTCCTGGACCACAGCAAGGACAAGGCGATCAAGAGCCTGCTCCAGACGCGTGAGGTCTGGTTCGTCCCGATGGACAACCCGGACGGCTACGACTACACGTTCATGAACAAGGGCACGCGCCTGTGGCGCAAGAACCTGCGCGACAACGACGGCGACGGCCAGATCACGAACAGGGACGGCGTCGACCCGAACCGCAACTGGCCGTTCAAGTGGAACTACGACCTCGAGGGCGCGTCGAACGACGTCGTCACCGAGACGTTCCACGGCAGCAGCCCGGGCTCGGAGCCGGAGATCCAGGCGATCCGCGGGCTCGAGGCCAGGATCAACCCGATCTTCCAGATCGACTACCACTCGTTCGCGAAGCTGATCCTCTACCCCGAGGGCTGGCAGGTCGAGACCCCCGCGACCGACGCGCCGCTGATGAAGGCGCTCGCAGGCGACTCCGCGACGCCCGCGGTGCCGGGCTTCGACCCGGAGGTCTCGGCGCAGCTCTACACGACCAACGGCGACATCACCGGGGACGCGCTGAAGAACTTCGACACGCAGTCGTTCACCGTCGAGCTCGACGGGGGCACCGGCGATCCGGTCGGCGGCACCGACGACTCCGACGCGGCCTTCGGGCCCGGCGGCTTCGTCTTCCAGGACTCCGAGGCGGACATCCAGGCCGAGTTCGAGAAGAACCTGCCGTTCGCGATGGACCTGGCCAAGTCGACGACGCACCCGGACGACCCGACGTCGCACCTCGGCAACACCGCACCCGCGATGGTGCCGACGACATTCAAGACGTCCAACGGCAACCCGCAGACGGTCGAGGTGAACGCGAAGCGCTCGCTCGGCCCGATCACGGCGCACTGGACGGTCGACGGCGGGGCCGAGCAGACGGCTTCGACCACGCAGTTCGACGGCGGCAGCCGCTACGGCGACCCCGGCGTCTACTACCACCGCATGCGCGCGCAGATCACGGGCGTGCAGACCGGTCAGGACGTCACCGTGTGGTTCACCGGCGGCGGCAAGTCGACGCAGCCGTTCACCTACCACCAGACGTCGGACACCGGCGCGGGCGTGCTGCTGATGGTCGCCGAGGACTACACCGGCAACAGCGGGTTCAGCCCCAAGAGCACGCACCCGTACTACTCGGGCTACTACACCTCGGCGCTCGAGGGGGCCGGCGTCTCGTACGACGTCTACGACGTCGACGCGATGGGCCGAACCGCTCCGTCGCAGCTCGGCGTGCTGTCGCACTACAAGGCCGTCGTGTGGGAGACCGGCGACGACCTCTACGTGCGCAACGGCAACCAGCCGGGCGGCACCGGGACGCGCAAGCTCCTCGACGACGAGGTGATCGCCTCGCGCGACTACATGAACGAGGGCGGCAAGCTGCTCGTCGCCGGACAGGCGGCGCTGCAGGGCGGATGGGACCAGTTCCTCTACAACCCGCTCGGCGACAACGCCGCGTTCTGCAACAGCAACCAGACGACCGGCAACGGGCAGTCCGACGCCCCTCCGGGGCAGGCGTTCCCGTGCATCATCGTCTCCAACGACTTCCAGCAGTACTGGCTGGGGGCCTACCAGAACGGTGACGGCGGGGACCCGTCGGCGGCGGCGCTGCACGAGGTGTCGCCGGTCGGCTCGACGGACTTCGGGCTCGACGGCGACGACTCGGCGCAGAACCAGGCGCAGCTCTACCGGTTCCTGACCACGTCGAGCGTCCTGCACAAGGACACCTACCCGCAGTTCTCGTCGGATCCGGCGATCGTGAAGGACGGCCCGCCGGCCTACGACCCGCCGGAGGGCACGCACTACGCGTACTCGCAGGTCGCCGACCAGTCCTACAAGCGGCTGTCGACGACCGTGGATCTGACGGGCCACTCGAGCGGGTCGCTGTCGTTCAAGCTGTCCTACGACACGGAGCCGGAGTTCGACTTCGTGTTCGTCGAGGCGCACACGGTGGGCCAGGACGACTGGACGACGCTGCCGGTGCCGGGCATCACGTCGGACGACGTCGGCGCGGGCTGCGGCGACAACGATCCGTTCTGGCTGGCGCTGCACCCGTTCCTGAACCACTACCTGACGCGACAGAGCGACGGGAGTGGCGGGTTCGAGTGCCTGCCGCACGGCAACGTCGCTGACGATCCGAACGGCGTCTGGAACGCCGCGACGGGCAACTCGGGCGGGTTCCAGGACTGGAACGTCGACCTGTCGTCGTTCGCCGGCAAGAACGTCGAGGTGTCGATCACGTACATCCAGGATCCCGCCGTGCGCGGCCTGGGCGTGTTCGTGGACGACGCGACGATCACGGTCGACGGCGCGACGGCGGCCCACACCGGGTTCGAGGACGGCCTCGCGCCGTTCACCGTCCCCGGTCCGCCCGCGAGCAGCCCGGGCAATGCCAACGACTGGATCCAGTCCGGCTCCGTGGGTTTCAAGGACGGCCCCGGCGTCCGCACGGACCACTCGATCTACTGGGGCTTCGGCCTCGAGGGCGTGAACGGCGCGGACACGCGCGCAACGCTCCTCGGCGACGCCCTGCACGATCTGGGGGTGTAGTTCGCCGCTGCGACTGGGGGGCCAGTCCCCCCAGTCGCGCCGTGCGAAAAAGGGACAGACCCCTCATTCGCAAGTTGAAAGTAGGAAGTCCTACTTGCTACTTTCGGCGGCATGGCCACCGACACCTCTGCGTCCGATGTCCTCAAGCCCGACTTCGGCGCCAAGCGCAGGCACTTCATCTTCACCGACGAGCACGAGCAGCTGCGGGAGTCGATCCGCGGGTTCGTGACGCGAGAGTTCGCCCCCCATGCCGCCGAGTGGGAGGAGACGACGTTCCCCGACGAGGTGTTCCCGAAGATGGGCGCTCAGGGCTTCCTGGGCCTCGACAAGCCCGTCGCGTACGGCGGCGAGGGCGGCGATTACTACGCGTCGCTCGTCCTTGGCGAGGAGATGGTGCACGCGCAGTCCGGTGGCCTGGCGATGGGCATCGCGGTGCACACCGACATGGCAATGCCGCCGATCCTCGCGTTCGGCACCGAGGAGCAGAAGCAGGAGTGGGTCGTGCCCGCGATCAAGGGCGAGAAGATCCTTTGCCTCGGCATCACCGAGCCCGACGCCGGCTCGGACGTTGCCGGCATCAAGACGCGCGCCGTCCGCGACGGCGACGACTA